>CAMYJG010000039.1:38526-39416 GCA_947258695.1 uncultured Ectothiorhodospiraceae bacterium
TAAAGATTATAGTTCTATGACCAGTTCTGGAAAAGGAGTTGAAACACTTAATTAGCTTAGGCTAAGACTGGAAGAAACACGTAACTATTCAATAAGCACGCAGCTCACTATAATTTTCAAAGAACAGCACGCACTTGTGTCAGTTGACGACTGACACTTCTTAAAAATAAAAACTCAGCTTCTTAACAAGCTATTCTTGTCTGTGCAACGGTGGTCCAGGCAACATGAGGATGCATAATATCTTCCTCAATAATGAGCTCCATATCTAAGACATTCATTATTCGTTCAAGTGAATAGCCAGCATCAAATGCAGCTTTAAGATATTCAATGTGAATATGATTTAAATGTAGCAAATTTGGATGGATCCCATGCTCTAGCTCGAAATTTTTAATAAGACGATAAATATGACTCAACATAACAAGCTCCTTTTATAGTGTTTCACCTACTACCGGAGCATATTTCATGCCATTAAAATCAGCCTAAAACCCGCTATCTATAAAGCTACTACGGCAGAAATTCACCATAATGATCCACACATTCGCACCAATTCACCAAAAAAGTGCATTTAATACCGGGTTAGTTCAACGAGATTAAATTTTCAATTTTTTTAAGCCGATTGACCTCTAGCCCCCAGTGATTTAAGCCACTCCTTTGAGCTCTACAGGTTCCAATATTATTTTTTTGCGCTTGAATGATTTGAGTAGCAGTGATTTGGCGCTCATACTTTCCGGAATTTTAATCCCCATCAATTCAAGGATTGTTGGCGCGACATTTGACAATCCGCCGCTACATGAAAGTTTCCAGTTATCCTTATCCATGATCATGCAAGGTACAGGGTAAGTTGTATGTTGAGTTTGTGGTTCCCCGGTTAAGGGATCCACCATCTCCTC
>CAMYJG010000040.1 GCA_947258695.1 uncultured Ectothiorhodospiraceae bacterium
CGCCGGTTTTAATCACTTGAATATCGAATTGATCAGGGGGTTCTTCGAGCCGACCTTCTTCATGCCCAGTGGTTGATAACATGTGATACTGGTTCTCTTTACCGGAAATCGGTGCTACAACATCAATTTCTACTATATCGTGACGAGAGTTTTTTAATGTTGTAATTTTTCGTTTCATTTCTTGCTGATCAGGCAACCCCCCTTCACTTTGCAGCGCAACATCAAACGTATTAACCAACAAAATAGCTTTGTCTTTTAACTGTTCGGCAAAATTTTCTGACAGCACGTACATATGTATAATCATTGCGGTTAACATGACAAAAAATGTGGCGAGTGAAACTACACTGACAAGTGTTGTTTGAAGCTTGGTAGGAATTTCTTTTTGTTCCATCACTTTTCCTATCATGGAATAATTACCTGAATGATAATTCCGTGTAAATTAGTCGACTAAATTCTTTGTAATACTTAACTTAAATAGTCAATCATAGATATCTGCATTAAGCGAAAGGCTCTAGGTACTCTAGTGAATACAGGAAGGAAAATTTTTTTCTTTTATATTATTTTTCAATTCATTGATGTTGGCTTGTGACTTCTTCAGGTTAGTTTCATATTCAGTTTTATATTGAGGGTTTTTACTCAATAAATAAGAACTTAGAGCCTCACTGGATGATTTGATGTTATTCACAAGCTGCATAGTTTTAACAAGTTGTGGCTGGCTTTCATCAATAACCTGGTTAACGTTATTTTTAATGCCGGCTAAATTTACAAAAGTATGAATTGAAACTAAGGCAAGCATTAAGCATTGCAAGCACAATCGCAAAACCACTGTAGACCGTTTGTCTAAGAGAGAAATGGTGTTGTAAAAAATTTAATAAAAACTGCATAGTAATATCCCTGCATTCCATTAATTAAAATGAAAGTAAATCGGTTAATGAATAAAGTTCATTATTCGAACAGTTCGTCCGTTGAAGCTTAGGGAATTTTATTTTTACTAATAAAATTGGGGGAAACCCAAGAGCCACGTACTCAGTGGTTTTATCGGCGGCAAAATATAATTACTTTAGAAGTTAATTATATACGCAATATTTATAAGTATAAGTGTGATCTGGATCACCAACTTCAGCGACTAATACATTTTTTCGATGTCTTGTTGGAATTTTTTTACCACCAGGGCGCGCTTAATTTTTAAAGTGGCTGTGACCAGGCCATCTTCAAGCGTCCAGGGCTGAAGGCTCAGGTGAACGCGTCTAACTTTTGCGTAACCAGGGAAATTATGCAGCGCGGCCGCAATGAGTTTAAGCACGGTTGCCATGAGTTTTTTGTTTTTTAAGCTCTCAGGATCGAGTGGATCGAGTCCATGCTGTTGTGCCAGTTGTGGCCATGTTTCACCATTTAGTATTACCAGCGCGGAGAGATAGGATTTTCCTTCTCCAACAATCAGTGCTTGCTCAAATTCCGTTTGCAGTGAAATAGCCTGCTCCATATCAACCGGTGGGATTTTTTCACCATTCGACATGACTAATATATCTTTTATTCGACCGGTAATATAAACAGAGCGACCATCAATGCGGGCTTTATCGCCGGTACGTAACCAACCATCTTCAGTCATGACTTCACTGGTGGCCTGGTGATTATTCCAGTAACCAAGCATTACCACGGGGCCTTTAATTTGTAGTTCATCATTTTCACCAATCCGGCAGTCAATGCCATGGATGATTTCACCGACACTCTCCGGAATGTTGCGATGAAAACTATTCATTGTGACTGCGGGACTACTTTCAGTCATACCATAGCCCTGGAAAATATTGACCCCCAGACCAACAAAAGTGCGGGCAACAGATTCAGGTAATGCTGCACCACCGGATGCCGCCAGTCTCAGCTTGCCTCCAAGTAACTGATGAATCTTGGCACCAATAATTTTGTTAAGTATGGGGTTAAGAATAATAATGGGGTTAAACCAGCCGGTTCGCTGTTTAAACTTAAAATTTTTCCATCCTACATAGACCGCAAAGCGAAATAAGCTGCGGGCAAAAATAGATTGTTTACTGAGTTTTTGCTGCATTTTGTCATAAAAGCGTTCAAAGATACGCGGAACGGTGACAATGATAGAGGGTTTAATAACCTGGAAGTCTTCAGCGAGTTGTTGTACCGAGCGTGCATAGCTGACTTTTGCCCCGGCCATCATAGGAACGTAATAACCAATCGTGCGTTCATACATGTGAGATAACGGTAAAAAAGAAAGAAACTCGAGTGTGTGAGGATCATTTATGCCAATTTGATTTAGTAAAGATTCAGCATCAAATAAAATATTCTGGTGACTTAACATAACGCCTTTAGGTCGCCCTGTTGTACCCGAGGTATAAACGATAGTTGCTAACTTAAGGGGATCACCACCACGCTCTTGTAAATGAGTTACTTCACCAGGTAGCCAGTTTTCGACAGGACTGAGCCTGGGATCATTCTTGTTGACATCTTCATTCTTGCTGTTTAATAAAACCACACGTTTTAGTTGTGAGTTTTCATCTAAATGAACAGAGACCTCTTGCCACTGTTTATCATCATTTACCAACAGGACTTTAACCCCTGCATCATGAAGAATATAGGCAACATTGTCAGCGCGATCATCAACATACAGTGGTACGACAACCAGGCCTAATCCCAGGGCTGCTTGTTCAAATGCTATCCATTCAATGCTGTTTTTGAGCTGGATCGCAACACGATCACCGCTAGCCAAACCTTCCTGTTGTAGTCCCTGTTGCCAGCGGCTAGTTAAATCTGCCATATCCTTCCAGCTGACTTCTGGCCAGGTTTTTGTTGCTTTATCGTAATAACGATAGGCAGTTCGTTGCGGTGAAGTCAGGCAGCGGATTCGGAAGAGACGGTCGAGTGTGCCGGCCGTGTTGCAAGGTATAAGCTGTGGTAGAATTCTCATATTATTATTTTTTGATCGATGATGGCTTAGAGAATATCGCATATCCTGATGTCCATCGAGATATATTTTAAGGTTTAGTATGCAGATAATTGTAAATGGCGAACAGCGCAAAGTTTCAGATGGCTTAACCGCTGAACAGCTTGTTGTCGACATGGATATCGCTGGAAAACGTATTGCTATGGAAGTGAATTTAGAAATAGTGCCGCGCAGTAGTTACGCTGAACATGTTTTAAAAGCCGGTGATCGGGTTGAGATTGTCCATGCTGTTGGTGGTGGTTAATTAGTTACCAATTAAATAAACAAAGTTAATTTTAGTAAGTAGATATTGGAAAAAGAATGACAGATACAATTAAAGATTCGCCGCTGGTAATTGCAGGTAAAACTTATTCATCACGTTTATTAGTGGGCTCAGGAAAATATACCGGCAATGAACAAACCCGTCTTGCCACAGAAGCCAGTGGTGCAGAAATTGTCACGGTTGCTGTACGTCGTAGCAACATGGGACAAAAGCCGGATGAACCCAATTTGCTCGAAGCAATTCCGCCTGAGAAATATACGATTTTACCAAATACTGCGGGCTGTTATACGGTCGATGACGCAGTACGAACTTGTCGCTTAGCGCGTGAATTATTAGATGGCCATAACCTGGTTAAGCTTGAAGTTTTAGCCGATGAAAAAACATTGTTCCCGGATGTAATGCAAACGTTAAAGGCGGCAGAGATCCTGGTTAAAGAAGACTTTCAAGTCATGGTTTACACCAGCGATGATTTAATTATTGCCAAAGAATTAGAAGCGATTGGTTGTGTTGCGGTGATGCCATTAGCTGCACCGATTGGATCTGGTCTTGGTGTACAAAACCCAAATAATATTCGTTTTATCATTGAAGAATTAAATGTGCCTGTGCTGGTTGATGCCGGCGTGGGCACGGCATCCGATGCAGCCTTTGCCATGGAACTTGGTTGTGATGGTGTATTAATGAATACTGCGATTGCCGCTGCACAAGATCCCGTACTAATGGCATCGGCAATGAAAAAAGCGATCGAAGCAGGTCGTGAAGCCTACTTAGCGGGCCGTATGCCACGCAAACGTTATGCCAGTGCCTCATCACCAGTTGATGGAACCTTCTTTTAACCACGGAGGTCACTGAGGTACACGGAGGAAGATTTTAATAAAAACAGGGAGGTTTTTATGGATATAAATGAAATAAGCGGTGCAGTTATTGATTCTGCAATGAAGGTTCATACTGCGTTGGGTCCGGGCTTACTAGAAAATGCATATGAAGCATGTTTAAAACATGAATTAGTAACAAGGGGCTTTAGTGTTTTAAACCAGGTAACACTTCCGGTTCTATATAACGGTATAAAAGTTGATGCTGGATACCGATTAGATTTATTAATCGAAAATCAGCTCATTGTTGAATTAAAAGTTGTAGAAAAATTTCATCCTCTTCATGAGGCCCAATTATTATCATATTTAAAATTGTGGAATAAAAAAGTTGGATTGTTAATAAACTTTAACGTATCAAGATTAAAAAATGGCATTAAACGTATTGTTAATTAATCTCTGTGTCACTCAGTGACCTCTGTGGTCCAAATAAATGTCTGAACAAACTCCATTTATTCGTCGGATCCGTTCTTTTGTTAAGCGTGAAGGTCGTTTAACAAAAGGACAGCAGCGTGCACTTAACGAGTTATTTCCACTATACGGTTTAGTCATTCAAGATAAACCGATTGATATGGATGAGGTTTTTCAACGACAGGCACCCCGCATTTTAGAAATAGGGTTTGGCAATGGTTCATCACTGGCCGAGATGGCAGCGAATAACCCTGATCAAGATTATATTGGTATTGAAGTACATCGCCCGGGGGTAGGCAATTTATTGCTACAAATTGAAAAGCTAGGTCTAATCAATATACGTGTTATTAATGATGATGGTGTAGAAGTATTACAACAAATGATCGCGGATAATAGCCTGGATGCGGTTTACCTGTTTTTTGCTGATCCGTGGCATAAAAAGCGTCACCATAAACGGCGTATTGTGCAAAAAGACTTTGTTCAGTTATTAAGAAAAAAACTAAAAGTAGGCGCTGTTTTTCATATGGCAACCGACTGGGAAAATTATGCTGAACATATGATGCAAGTCATGAATCAAGCTGAAGGTTTTGAAAATACGGCGGGCAAAGACCAATATCTACCGCGGCCGGATTATCGACCACTGACCAAGTTTGAGCAACGTGGCCAGCGATTAGGGCATGGTGTGTGGGACTTAATATTTAAAAAGGTGAACTAAATGAACAGCAGGAAAACTATTTTTCAGCTTGGCATGATTCTTTTTGTTTTTTCGCTATTACAGTCCTGCGCGATTAGTGACAAACAAAAACAACAATGGTCTGAAACAGGCCAGGCCCTACTGAATAATTTTAATAAAAAACCATTAACCACAAATGATATCGCTAGTGGATTAAAACAAGCGCTAAAAATTGGTGCTGAACGTGTTGTTTCCCGGGTAGGGAAGAAGAATGGTTATTTAAAAGACAAGGCAATACATATAGTTTTACCGGACCAATTTCAAAAGGTTCACCGTACCCTAAAGAAAGTGGGGCTGGAAAAATATACGACTGAATTAGAAGTTAAAATGAATCGTGCTGCTGAAGTTGCTGCGCCAAAAGCAAAAAAATTATTCTGGCAGGCAATAAAAGAGATGCGCTGGCAGGATGTTAAGGCTATCTACAGAGGCAACGATGATGCTGCAACACAATATTTTAAAAAGAAAATGACACCATCTTTAAACAAAATGATGCGACCGTTAGTGAGTAAAACACTAGCGGATGTTGGTGTGGTAAAAGTGTATAACAAAGCTTTAACTAAATATCATTCAATCCCGTTTGTTCCGAGAGTGGAAGATGATTTAACCGGTTATGTTATGCAAAAAAGTATTCATGGCATATTTTATTACCTGGCAATTGAAGAAGCTGCTATTCGTAAAGATCCGGCAAAAAGAACCACCGCATTGTTAAAACGACTATTTGGATAGTCATAAAAAAATATACTGAGTAAAATGAAAACACAATCAGATGCAAAAAAATTAGTCGAAAAACACCAGGAACTCACTCATTCTGAATTAGTAAAAGTGGTTTCGCATGTACAACGTGATAAAGATGAGTGGATATTAAATACAGTGATGATTGAAGATTGTGATGTCCCGTTTAAGTTTAAACGTAAACAACAATACCAGGATCTTAAAGGCGCCCGGGTGAATATCACCTATTATCCCGCGGTAGAAACAGTTGCCGGGCTGGAATTTGAGATTATGAACGTGGTGCGTATTAAAAGAGCTTAAATTAAAATGAAGGTGCTATAACCACGCTGCACCACGTACCCCGCTTGAATCACCATGCATGGGAGCGACAAGCATAGTGCTGACATGATCGGAAAAAACATATTCTCCCCACAGTAATGGTACGTTTGTATACAGGCTTTGGATATTGGACATTCCTCCACCTAAAACGATCACATCCGGATCAAGGATATTAATGACACTGGCTAAACTTTTTGCCAGTCGTTGTTCATAGCGGCGTAAAGATGCTTGAGCTGATTCATCGCCATCTTCTGCTAACTGGATAATTTCTTTTGCGGATAGTGCATGCTGTAAATAATTGTATTTTTGATGTTCGTAAGCAAATCCAGGACCGGATAACCAGGTTTCAATACAACCGAGGTGACCACAATAACATTCTTTACCCGGGAGTTCGGTTTCTTCTGGCCAGGGTAAGGGGTTATGTCCCCATTCACCGGCGATGGCATTGGCACCGATGATGGATTGACCACGAACAAATAGTCCACCGCCTGTTCCTGTGCCGATAATGACGCCAAAAACAACATCAGCATCTTTAGCGGCACCATCGGTGGCTTCTGAAACCACAAAACAATTGGCATCATTTTCGATTTTTATTTTGCGCTTAAGTAAAGATTCTAAATCTTTATGTAGTGGCTTGCCGATTAGCCAGGTTGAATTAGCATTTTTAACCCGATCAGTTTGTGGTGAAATCGTGCCTGGAATACCAATGCCAACACTGCCTATGATATTGGTTTCAGATTCAATAAAGTTAACAAGCTCAACAATCGCAGCCAAGGTATTTTCATAATTACCCTGTGGAGACTCAATACGCTTACGGAAAAGTTCTTCACCGCTATCGTCGAGGGCGATACCTTCTATTTTTGTTCCGCCAAGATCGATTCCAATACGCATTTATAGTAATTCAGTATCTTCGTGGCTGTAAGCTGGTGAGCACATGCAGAGTATATGTAACGGTGTGCTACCCGTGTTTTTAATATTATGCGGCGTGCCGGGTTTTATGCATAAGGTATCACCCACACTGACTTCGAATTGCTCATCACCCAAGAACATCATGCCCTGCCCCTGTGTAATGTGATAAAGCTCTTCCGATTCATTGTGTTTATGTTTGTGAGTCGTCTGGCCCGGGTTGATAATGGCTTCGGCAAGACTTTGATTGACATTGCCGTGATATTTCGGGTGCATCAATTCACGGATTTCAGAATCATCCTTGGTGCGGTATGAGTAAATATCGCTGCAATGGGTACGATTAGCCATTTAACTGAGAATACGCATTTCTGTTATATGATCAAGTCGTATACAAAGTTTTTTCTTATCAATCGACTCAGCAATTAGGTATTCGGCTTTATTTTTTGTCTGAACATCTATGGCAAAAACATTTGAAGTTGTTTTCACTTGCTCATCTGTCAGCCAGGTTAATGCAAGCTTATTTTTATGCATAATGGCCAGCTCATACTGGCTATGTAGGTCACAAGAGACTGGCTGATAAGAAGTATTAGATATATTTTTCTTCATGGGTGATAAATAAAAAATATAATTTTAATTTATATATAGTATTAACAATTAGATTTATTCGGAATTAACATTAAATCATTATTATAATAACCTACGTTGTCGCTTATTATTTACTTTCAGAAAGAGATTTTAGTTTGTCTTTGTCTAAGTAAGTATCAAGGCCACCCATAAATTGAGTTACATTTTTGTTTGTCATTATTCCTTGCATAGCCACTTTACCAAGAATTGAGAAGCTGGTTTGTATCGCTAATTGTTTTTCGTATTGAATAGCTTTTTTAGCTTCATCTTTACATCGGTTTGTTAATAGTTCCATAAATAAATTAGCTGTATTTTTATTCAGTTCTTCACCAACCTTTTTAGGGACATTACTTAAATTCTTTACTATAGGGTGAGAAGACATTGCGCCAAACACCCATCTAATTAATTTGTTTTTGTCGTCTACTGTAGTTTTTTCAACTAAACAGATAGATAATTTATCTGTAAAGGGGCCGGCATAACTTGTTGTGCTTGCTAACAATAGTATTGATATAATACATAGCTTTAATTTCATTTTAATTCCTTTTATTTACTGTTCTTACATATCTGGGGTATAGCAATTTTCTAATACAGTAATTTATAACCCAAATAAGAAAATTATTATACTATTTAATAGTAATTATTCGGGTATAAATAATTCAAGCAAGTTGTTTAAATACTGTCGTCCAGATGCTGTCGGTTTAATTCGTTTTAACTCCCAGTCAATCCAGCCCTTACTCTCTGCTTGTTTAAGTGCTTTTTCAATAGTTGATACTGGTAAGCCGGTATGGCGTTGGAATAATTCAGTTTCAAAACCATGATTAAGACGCAATACATTCATCATAAATTCAAAACCGGTATCATCCCGATTTAATATTTTTTCACCTGAAATTCTTTTTTCACTGGATGCTTTACCAATGTAATCCTGTGGTTGCTTAACTTTCCAGCTCCGCGTTATTTTTTGTTCTGCCATATTAGTGAGTTTGCCATGTGCACCAGCACCAATACCCAGGTAATCTCCAAACTGCCAGTAATTTAAATTATGCTGGCATTGATTTCCTTCTTTTGCATAAGCTGAAATTTCATATTGTGTGTAATTATTTTTTGCCAGGCGTTGCTGGCAGGCAAGTTGCATTTCCCATAAATCGTCATCATCGGGTGTTACTGGTGGTTGGTGATGAAAAAACGTATTCGGTTCTATTGTTAATTGATAATGAGAGAGATGTTTAGGTTCAAGCGCCATCGCAGTTTCAATGTCATCAATGGCTTGCGCAAGTGATTGATTGGGTAAGCCGTACATCAGGTCAAGGTTGAAGCTGTTAAAGCCCGCATCATGCGCTTGCTCTGCAGCACGAATAGCTTCTTTGCGACCATGAATCCGTCCCAGGCTTTTTAATTTTTCATCGTCAAAACTCTGGATACCAATAGATAAGCGGTTAATGCCAGCTGAACGAAACTCACTGAATTTACCGAGTTCAACCGTGCCGGGGTTGGCTTCCATCGTAATTTCAATATCAGGTGCAAAAACAAGTCTTGCTCTTAAGGCCGAGATAAGTTGATCAATACTTTCCGGGCTGAATAAACTTGGCGTACCGCCGCCCATAAATATGCTTGTAATATTTCTTCCCCAGAATAGAGGGAGTTCTTGTTCAAGATCACTAATCAGAGCATTAACGTAACCTTGCTCATTTAAACCGGATTTTAATTCATGAGAATTGAAATCACAGTAAGGACATTTTTGAACACACCAGGGAAAGTGTATATACAGAGATAATGGGGGTTGCTCAGTAAAATTAAACATAGATAAATAGTATAAACAGATGCGAGAAATATTAGGTTCAATTGTACATGCCCCTACTTTATATAACTATTACTATAAACCTAAAAAATATGGGGTAGCATTCGTGACACATAACCAATAAAAGTGTGAGCTGCATTGCAGATAGCATTTTAGGGTAGTGAGTATTGATATGAATACGTTATATTGATTTGCAATTGGATTGCGCTAAAAAAATAAATATAAAAATAGCTAAAGGGAATAATAATGTTTGAAGAGTTTCAGCAAGCAGCTTTAAAAGAAGAGCAACGAAAAAAAGTGAAAATGCTGGTTAATGTCACAACAGGCATACTTTTATCTGTAACATTAATATTATTAACGTTTTATAACGGTTAAGTTTACTAAAAAAAGGGGAGGAGGGACCTCCCCCAAAAATTACTCAAGGTATATCATTTTGCCCAAGAGTAAAAACTAAGCTTAGCGAGCTTAAAAAGATAAGTTTTTTAGAAGCGTGTACCCACCCCCAGACCAATCACGGTTGGATTAATTTTTACTTCAGATGTATCGAGATCTGTTGTCGCAGTAGTTTCGAAGTTAGTGCTAACGAACCTGAAATTAGCTTGGTTACAGCACTTTTTGCAAATAAACTTTTCATTCTTTTTCCTATTTCTTGTAATTAACAACATGCTAATGTTCTAATATTTAAGGTTGAGGAGTTTTGATCTAGATCAATATTCTTAGAATGAAAGAAAGGGTTTAGAACAGAATTTAATGATATTGATATTGCCTGGCTTAATCGTTATTAAATGCTGCCAGTAATTTTTTTAAGGCCTGGCCGCGATGACTTAACTGGTTTTTCTGATCAGGGCTTAATTGCGCAGAGGTGCAATTATGTTCAGGCACATAGAATATCGGATCATAACCAAAACCGTTTTCTCCATGTGGCTGAGTGCTAATAATGCCTTCCCAGGTGCCCTGGCAGATTAAAGGAGTTGGATCTTCAGCATGTCGCAGATAAACCAGTACACATTGAAAACGAGCAGTGCGTTTTTCTTCCGCTACATCTTTTAATACATCGAGCAGTTTGAGTAAGTTTTTTTCATCCGTGGCATCTTCACCAGAGTAGCGTGCTGAATAAATACCCGGTGCACCGTTTAAAAAATCCACTTCTAAACCCGAGTCATCGGCGATAGCGGGTAATTTCGCGATGGCCGATGCATGACGCGCTTTAATAATCGCATTCTCAACAAAAGTCAGCCCGGTTTCGTCGGCATCTTCAATCTTAAACGTCGCTTGTGGTAACACTTCCATATCAAGTGTAGCAAGGAGCTTACCTAACTCACGGACTTTACCTTTATTATTACTTGCCAAAACGATTTTTTGCATAAAATTTTAACCTGAAAATTTGGCCACAAAGAACACCAAGTAATTGGTATAAAAAGAACCACTGGGAATAAGGTGAGACTCTAAGTCGAGTGACTGGCCTGGGCTACACAGGGTTCACTGGGTATACTAATTGTTAAGTATTTCCCTGTGCTCCCCGTGTCCCAGTGGTTTATAAATCCTTTACCTTGGTGTCCTGAGTGGTTTAAATATTTTTATTATCCTAAAGCTTCGATCTGTTTTTCAATCAAATGCGAAATAGAATTTTTTGCTAGTCCTAACATTTCAGTGAGTTGTTCATTGGTAAATGGATCATCACCTTCAGCCGTTCCCTGGATCTCAATGAAGCCACCATTATCATCCATGATGATATTCATATCTGTGTCACAGTCAGAGTCTTCAATGTAATCCAAATCTGAAACCGGTGTACCTTTATATACGCCAACCGAAACAGAAGCGATGTGACGAGTTAATGGACTTTCCTTTAACATTTTTTCTGCAATCATATAATTAATCGCATCGGCTAAAGCTACATAACCACCCGTGATAGACGCGGTACGGGTACCACCGTCAGCCTGGATAACATCACAATCGATGGTGATCGAGTTTTCACCTAAAGCTTTTAAGTCCACGGCGGCACGTAAAGAACGCCCGATTAGTCGTTGAATTTCCATGGTACGACCACCTTGCTTACCACGGGCCGCTTCACGTCCCATTCGGTTACCGGTTGAACGCGGTAACATGCCGTATTCGGCAGTGACCCAACCTTGTCCTTGGCCGCGTAAAAAACCGGGCACACGCGTTTCAACTGATGCGGTACATATAACTTTGGTATCACCAAATTCAACCAATACAGAACCTTCTGCATGTTTGGTGTAGTTACGGGTAATGCGTATTTCACGCATTTGCTCGGGAGATCGGCCACTGGGTCGCATGATGATTCCTTTTTGGGTTTTAAATTTATTTTGAAATTATACAGGAGTGATTTATCTTTGTCGGTACTCGACAACAGCACCGGAGATGCGGGTCGAAATTACATTTAAGTTAAAATAAACTAGTCTTCCATTTCGTCTTTATAATAATTAAAAGCATCTTCAATTTCTTTTATCGCACCATCTAAAGGTGAGTCATGTTTATTCGGCGCATCTTTTTTAACAGATGAAGAAGATGTTTTTTTCAGATTTTGCATTGAAAGAATTTTCATCGCTAACACGGTGGTGTTGTCGCTTTTTGGATAACTGCTTTGCTCAGCATGACTGGCAAGCTTGGTTACTGCATCTTTAACATTTTTTTCAATCAGGTTGGCACCAATTAGCGCGTCGTCTAATGGTTCCCAAAAGCCATCACTACAAAGTAACAGGGTGTCACCCGGCTGAAGATCAATGCCTTTACTCACCGCTACTTCAGGTTCTTTTTCCATCAGGCCGATACATTGAGTGACATAATTGCGCATTGGATGGCCATCGCGTTTTTCCAGGCTGATTTCACCTTTTTGATACAGGTGCTCGACATAAGAGTCATCCTGGGTTCGGTAAAGCGACAGTCCATTTCTGAATAAATAACAGCGGCTATCACCTACATGAGCCCACCAGGCTTTTTTCTTTTGCACTAAACATAAAACAGCTGTTGAACCAGGCTCAATTGGAGGTTCTTGTTTTGCCCCCATAGAACGAACCGCGTAATGTGCTTTTATAATGAGTTTTTTTAATAATTCTTCCGGGTTCTCAACCGGCATAATTTCATGCCGTAATGAATGCTGTACCGACTTGACCAGGGTATCTGCAGCAAGCTCGCCACCGGGTTTGCCACCGAGACCATCACCTAAAATTAAAACCACACCACCGTGGCTTTCAGCAACACCGAGTCGGTCCTGATTATTTTTACGATTTCCAAGTAAGCTGACGCGAGCTATTTCATATTGCATATTCTAAACTCTGCCGTTATTTGCCAGCGTCATTCGACGTGAATGATTTAATTTTTCTGAGCTTATCCAGCATGGCCTCCACTTTTTGTGGACGCAGCATGGGATCGACTTCCATGGCCCAATCAATGGCTTCTAGTAACTCAGGTGAATATTTTTTCTTAAATGCATTTATGGCGGGTCGCATGGTGTCTTTTTCACGTCGCTTCGGTGATGGAGGAGGCGGTACCCCCTCAATACAGGCGCGAATAGTTGCGCCGATGGCATAGATATCTGTCCATGGGCCAACATAGCCACCGGGATCAAGTTGTTCTATCGGAGAGAAACCCGGAGTAATCACCTGGTTAGGTTGGAACTGGCGTGAATGCATCATTTCATGCACTGCACCAAAATCAAGTAACAAGGGGTGTGCGCCACTACAAAGATGAATATTGCCGGGTTTTATATCAAGGTGTAACAAACCACTTGTATGAATAAGCTCTAAACCTTCAAGTAAAGGGATAAAAACTGCACCAAGTAAGGTTTCACTTAATCCACCTTTATGTTTCTTTATATACCCTTGTAGATTTACCCCTTCTTTATATTCCATCACCATGTAGACAGTGCCATTGGCGCGGAAAAAGTTAATCACGTTAACAATATTGGGATGTTTGAGGTTAATCAGGGTGCCGGCTTCCTGAAAAAACAAGCGGCGACCATGCGCAAAACGATCGATATTGGTTTCGGTAGTAGGTGTTACTTCATCATTTTCACCTCGGGTAGCCAATCGGATTGGCATATACTCTTTAATGACAACCTTATTGCCTTCTTTATCATTGGCTAGATAAACAATACTGAAGCCACCACCACCTAGAGTGCTTTCAATAGTGTAATCATCCAGCTTTACGCCTTTTTTCAGGGAATTATTTGAGGATTTGCTCATTCAGCGTGTTTATCTGTCGTTAATTTAACTTTTAAGTGATAGTTTTAGAGTAGCATATCAGCCACACAAAGAGATATTAAGTATAAACTATGTATTCTATATCGGGCTTTTACACAATAACTGAAATATTTAAGCCGAAATAACAGGTAAACACTCAGAATGAGAGGAAGATTATGGCATGTAGTATGACCGCTTTTGCAAGGCAGGAACTGGTGAAAGACTGGGGTACATTAACCTTAGAGCTTCGATCGGTGAATCATCGCTACCTTGATGTTTCTTTGCGATTGCCAGAAGATTTTCGAAGTCTTGAGCTCAAGATAAGAGAAAAACTCTCAGAAAAGTTAGCACGAGGAAAAGTGGATGTTGGCTTGCGCTTTAATCGCAATGAAGTCAGTAGTGGTGACATCATTCTTAATAAAGAGTTAGTCGAACAAATTTCAAGTGCCAGTCGAGAAATTGATCATATTTTGTATAATCCCGGGGCGATTTCCTCGCTGGATATCTTGCGCTGGCCGGGTGTAATTAAAACGCCGGAGTTAGATTCCACGGAATTAAATGCTGCTTTATTTGAATTACTCGATGTCACGATAAATGACATGCTAGAGGGACGTGCACGGGAAGGAGAAAAACTGACAGTCTTAATTCAGCAACGTTGCCAGGCAATATCTGATGTTGTGGTTAATGTAAAAAAACGATTGCCGGAAATTATGCAAAGCTGGCGAGAAAAACTGGTAACACGAATGCAGGAAGCGAGTGTCGAGGTAGATGAAACCCGGCTGGAACAGGAGCTGCTGATTATTGCGCAAAAAACAGACGTGGATGAAGAACTGGATCGTTTAACCGCCCATGTCACTGAAGTCGAGCGGGTATTAAAAGATCAAAAACCGATTGGCCGTCGACTGGATTTTCTTATGCAAGAACTTAACCGAGAGGCTAATACCCTGGGTTCCAAGTCTATCGATACAGAGACAACAAAAGCATCGGTAGATTTAAAAGTGTTGATTGAACAAATGCGTGAGCAAATACAGAATATTGAATAACATCGCGCAAAGAAGACATTCTTAAAAATAAAAATGTAGGTTAAAAATTTAATATGTAATTAAGAACGTCGGAGGAATCTAATGATAAGTCTTGGACCGATTACTATTATTGTTGTAATTCAAATAATATTGCTATTAATCATGTTAGTGGGCGTTTTGCTATTTATGTTGCGTAAAAAAAGTAAAAAACTAAACGCGCTCTCACATCAAGGGACTATGCAGGATAACGTCTCAGCTGGTGCCTCTGTTGAACATTATCTGACAGCAGAAATTAAATTAACCCAGGCTCGGTTCGATTTATTTTACAAGGCCGATGATATTAAAACTGAAGCTATAGCAGAGCCTGACTGGCTTAGCTTGAGAAAGAATTTTCTTGAAACCGAGAAAGAACTTTTGGCACTGAGTGATAGAGAAGATGTTTTTTGGCTGGAAATCGGAAAAAAAATAAAAGCATTGTTAAAAAATAGTAACCTTGTAAAGCGGGTGTTGAAAGAAGTTGAAGAGGGAGATGAAGAAGAAATAAAAGAAATGAAAATGCTGTTAAAATCTCAGCAAGATAAATTTGAAGAGCTTTCTTCTTTACTAGATGGTGAAGATTCTGATACTAATATGTTAGAGCTAAAAGATAAACTCATACAACTTGCCCGCAGCCATCAGGAGCTTTCTCAGTGCATGTTTATGCTCGAAGAAGAAAATAATTTTATGCGTGATCAGATCGCGGCTTTACTTAAATAAAAGATGATTGAATAAAAGAACGTAATAATATGCAAGATATAACAGCGCCATTAGGAACATTATTTGTTATTTCCGCACCATCGGGTGCCGGTAAAACAAGTTTAGTGAAAGCTTTACTCGAACAAACAGAGCATATTGGTGTCTCTGTGTCTCATACCACGCGGTCGAAACGTGAAGGTGAGCAGGATGGTGTGGATTATCATTTTGTCGATAAAACCACGTTTGAACAAATGGTGGAACAGGCCGCTTTTTTAGAACACGCACAGGTTTTTGATAATTATTATGGCACCGCGGTGGCTAATATCGAGGCCAAGCTCAAGCAGGGTGAAGATGTTATCCTGGAAATTGACTGGCAGGGTGCGGCGCAGGTACGCAAACAACTACCCTACGCGGTGAATATCTTTATTCTTCCTCCCTCACAATCCGCATTGGAAGAACGATTGCGTGGTCGGGGTCAGGATAGTGATGAAATCATTGCACGCCGCATGCGAGATGCAAAAAGTGAAACCTCGCATTACTCCGAATATGATTACCTGGTGGTGAATGATCAGTTTGACCATGCCCTTACAGAATTAAAGAGTATTATTATGGCCAGGCGTAGCCGTTATGAGGCACAAAGCCAAAGACTGGCTTCATTATTGGCGGAGTTGCTGGATTAAACAGCACTGGATCGGTATACTTGCCGGCCTTTTTTAATTTATCCCCTTTTCCGGGATTTTTTTGGAGATTTGCCTGATGGCTCGAGTAACAGTTGAAGATTGTCTGGATAATGTTGATAACCGTTTTGAACTGGTTAGATTAGCTGCACGTCGTGCGCGTCAACTTGCACAAGGTAAAGATCCCCTGGTCGCGCCGGAAAATGACAAACCTACGGTTATTGCTTTGCGTGAAATTGCAGAAGGTTTAATTGATGAGCAAATTCTGGATGAAGCCGATGCAGCAGAGAAAGCAAAATCTCAGTACACTGAAGTAGAAGCTGAAGAAAGCACAGAAGAAGCAGCTGAAACCAAAGAATCTGATACACTTGATATGGCAGCAGCAATAAAAGCAGCATTAGGTGGAGATTCGGGTAGCAGTGACTCAGATATCACAGGAAACAGCGCGGAATAATCATTACCCAGAAAGAGGTAAGATCACTCCATACTCGGACGATCCGACTGCCTTTCGAATAAGCCACCTCTGTGAAATGCTCGAGACCTATCTCGAGATAGAACAAGTGGCTGAAGTCTATCAAGCTTACCTTTTTGGCGCCGAGGCGCATGACGGCCAAAGCCGTGCCACCGGCGAACCTTATATTTACCACCCCTTAGCGGTTGCCCGCATCCTGGCAGAAATGCACATGGATCAAAAAAGTATTATCTCTGCAATTTTGCACGACGTTATTGAAGACACCCCTTTTGCAAAAGAACAGGTTGAGAGCCGCTTTGGTTCAGAAGTGGCGGAACTGGTTGATGGTGTGAGTAAACTGACCACGATTGAGTTTGCCAGTAAAGCCGAAGCACAGGCAGAAAACTTCCGTAAAATGATGTTGGCGATGGTTAAAGATATCCGTGTCATTATCATTAAGCTGGCCGATCGTTTACATAATATGCGTACCCTGGGCGTTATGCGGCCAGAAAAACGTCGCCGTATCGCCCGGGAAACACTGGAAATCTATTCACCTATCGCCAACCGATTAGGTATGAACCGGATACGTCTTGAGCTGGAAGACTTAGGTTTTTTAGCGATGTATCCAGAGCGTCACCGGGTTATAAGCGAGAATGTAAAAAAGGCCCGCGGTAATCGCAAAGAAATTATCAGTAAGCTAGAAGAATCTGTTTTAGGACGGATGCGTCAGGAAGCACTGATAGGCCGAGTTGTTGGTCGGGAAAAACATCTGTTTAGTATTTATAACAAGATGAAAATGAAACAGCTTTCCTTTAGCGAAGTGATGGATGTTTACGCAATACGCATTATCGTGAATTCGGTAGACATGTGTTACCGGGTTTTAGGCGCGGTGCATAATTTATATAAACCGGTACCGGGTAAGTTTAAAGATTACATTGCGATTCCTAAATCTAATGGCTATCAATCATTGCATTCGGTATTGTTTAGCCCTTTTGGGGTGGCGATTGAAGTTCAGATTCGTACCGAAGATATGGACCGGGTAGCAGAAGCAGGGATTGCCGCGCACTGGTTATATAAAGACGATGAAGATGCCGCGAGTAACAACACCCAGGTAAGAGCGCGGCGTTGGTTGCATGACTTATTAGAGTTACAACAACACGCGGGTAACTCGATCGAGTTTTTAGAAAATGTAAAAATTGATTTATTCCCTGACGAGGTTTATGTCTTCACACCACAAGGCGATATTTTCGAATTACCACGTGGTGCCACTACGGTAGATTTTGCCTACGCCGTACATACCGATGTGGGTAATCAATGTGTTGCCGCGAAAGTTGATCGCCAGTTGGTTCCGCTAAGAACAGAGTTATTAAACGGGCAAACAGTAGAAGTCATAACCGCGCCGACAGCAACACCAAACCCAACCTGGATGGATTTTGTATTTACCGCCAAAGCACGGACTAATATCCGGCATTTTTTACAGCACTTACAATACGATGAAGCCGAGGAACTGGGTAAACGTTTAATAAATAAATGCCTGGCGGTACACGGTACATCCATAGATGTTATACCGGAAGAAGAGGTGCAGCTGGTTAGTGAAGAACAGGGGTTTGTCAGTATCAGTGATATGTATTGTGCTGTTGGCCTGGGTAATCATATCCCGATTGTTGTTGCCCTGGCACTGGCCCAGGTTCGTAAAAAAATGGGAGGCCGTAGCGGTAAAGAAGATGCGCTGGTTGCTCAACCATTAGCGATTAAGGGAACTGAAGGTGCTGTTATTAATTATGCAAAATGCTGCCGTCCGATACCGGGTGACCCTATTTTAGGTTTTATTACCGCAGGTCGGGGTATTGTGATTCATACTCAAGATTGCAAAAACGTAGTTGATTTTCGCGATAAGCCAGAGAAATGGGTGGATGTTAAATGGGAAGATGATATTACAGGTGATTTCCCCATTGATATCAATTTACTGGTAACAAGTAAGCGTGGTGTACTGGCAAGGGTTGCATCCACTATTGCCGATATGGAAGCGAATATCGAAAATGTAAATATCACCGAGCGGGATGGTGTGCATTCAACATTAGATTTCACCGTGATGGTGGAAAACAGGCAACATCTTGCACGTATTATGCGTGAGCTTAGAAAGATGGAAGAAGTTATACGCATTAACCGGATGAATAAATAAAAATTTTTAGGGGATATAAATGGCACGGGAAATAATTCAAACAGACAAAGCGCCACAAGCAATTGGAACTTACTCACAAGCAGTTAAGGTGGGTACAACCGTTTATATGTCTGGGCAGATCCCATTAATACCTGAAACAATGGAAATGGTTGAAGGTGATATCGCAACAAACATTCGTCGTGTCTTTGATAACTTGCAGGCGGTTGCAGAAGCAGCGGGTGGCAGTTTAAAAGATGTCGCTAAGCTAAATATTTTTTTAACGGACCTTGGGCATTTCCCAACCGTGAATGAAGTCATGGCAGAATACTTTACCCAGCCTTATCCGGCTCGTGCCGCGATTGGCGTGGCTTCTCTACCCAAAGATGCGCCGGTCGAAATGGATGCCGTACTGGAATTAGAATAAAAAATAGCCACGAAGGACACAAAGAAAAAAAGCAATAAAAAAGAATACTAACCACCGGGAACACGGGGTTCACGGGGATAGAAAAATAATTATGTCTTCCCAGTGCTCCCCGTGTTCCCCGTGGTTTTTTTAATATAAAAAATTTGGTGTTCTTTGTGTCCTTCGTGGCAATATATGTCGATGAAATCCTCAGTTACAGATTCTAATTCACTTTTAAATTTAAAAGGCGTTGGCCCTAAAGTGGCTGAAAAGTTATTACGCCTGGATATTCATAACCAGCACGATTTACTTTTTCACTTGCCGTTACGTTACCAGGATCGGTCGCATATCTATCCAATTGGTTCATTACGTGCCGGGGTAGAGTGTCAAATTCAGGGTGAAGTACAGCTAAGTGAAATTAAGTACGGACGCCGACGGATGCTATTAGCACGTCTTGCCGATGGCACGGGTTTTATTACCTTACGTTTTTTTCATTTTAGTAACGCGCAAAAAGAACAATTAAAACGTGGTGTAAGGTTATTATGTTTTGGTGAAGTCAGGCGCGGTAAAGCCGGGCTGGAAATGGCGCACCCTGAATATCAATTTTTAAAACAAAATGAAGACGTAGTTCTGGATGAAAATTTATCACCCATCTATCCGACCACCGAAGGTGTGCATCAGCTTACCTTGCGTAATATTATGTCACAGGTGATAGCAAAACTTCGCGCTGATGAAATTGAATTGATTAACTTAATTCCCAAGGAGTTATTAGCAAAGCACCAGCTACCGACGCTAAAAGATGCACTGCTATATATTCATCATCCCCCGGTGGATGCCCAGTTAGACGAGTTATCAGAAGGCAAACACCTCACTCAACAACGATTAATCATTGAAGAATTGTTAGCGCATCACCTTAGCCTTCGTCAGTTACGTGTGGCAATGCAAAAAGAAAAAGCGCCTTTGTTAAATAATGAAGACAGCTTCACTAAAAATTTTTTGTCAGCATTACCTTTTGAGTTAACCGGTGCGCAACAAAAAGTTATAGAAGATATTAATTTTGATTTAAACAAATCATCACCGATGCAACGCTTGGTGCAGGGTGATGTGGGTTCAGGTAAAACGGTCGTGGCAGCATTGGCAATGTTAAAAGCGATTGAATCCGGTTACCAGGCAGCGATTATGGCGCCGACTGAATTACTGGCGGAGCAACATTATCAAAATTTTAAAAACTGGTTAAAACCACTCGGAATAAATGTCACATGGTTATCAGGAAAATTAAAAACCGCGGCGAAAAGAGAAGCGCTAAAACAAATCAACAGTAGTGAAGCCCAGGTTGTTGTCGGCACGCATGCCTTGTTTCAGGAAGGTGTGGAATTTATTAAATTAGGTTTAATCGTTGTCGATGAACAACATCGCTTTGGTGTGCACCAGCGCCTGGCATTAAGAGAAAAAGGAAGTAGTGAAAATGGATTCCCACATCAATTAATTATGACCGCAACACCGATCCCCAGGACCCTGGCCATGACAGCTTATGCAGACCTTGATTGTTCGGTTATCGATGAATTACCTCCAGGGCGTATACCGGTTGAGACAGTTGTTATTCCGGATTCTAAACGTGATGCCATCGTGCAACGGGTTGAACAGGCATGTAGTGAAGGTCGCCAAATTTACTGGGTCTGCACATTAATCGAAGAGTCGGAGAGTTTGCAGGCGCAAGCAGCAGAAGACACGGCTAATTTATTGGCTGAAGCGCTTCCACAGGTAAGGGTTGCGCTGGTACATGGCCGCTTAAAAGCAGAACAAAAAGAAAAAGTGATGCAGGCGTTTAAAGCCGGGGAGGTTGATCTACTGGTTGCCACCACGGTGATTGAAGTGGGGGTTGATGTACCCAACGCGAGCTTAATGATTATAGAAAACGCCGAACGTTTAGGCTTATCGCAACTTCATCAATTACGCGGACGGGTAGGACGTGGTTCGCAAGAAAGTGCTTGCGTACTCATGTATCATGGCAGCTTATCTGAGAATGCGCGGCAACGTTTAGCTATAATGCGAGAAACCAATGATGGTTTTGAGGTAGCAAGAAAAGATCTTGAGATACGCGGACCGGGCGAAGTACTTGGCACACGGCAAACCGGCATAATGCAAATGCGCATTGCTGACTTGCAGCGAGACCAGGAATTAATCCCGCAAGTTGCTGACATGGCTAACCAGGTTTTTCAGGCATTCCCGGAGTGCGTGGAACCGTTGATAAATCGCTGGATAGGCCAGGCAAAAAAATATGCCGCGGTTTAGGTCTTTTTTCGTCATTCCCGCATGCCTTAAGCGGGAATCTAGTTGTTTAAAAAATTAGAGAATAGTTTGAGAATATTAACACCCAATAACTTTGGTCATCATATTGCAGAACCGGTCTGGCGTAGTCACGCCATGTTAATGGGGCAT
>CAMYJG010000041.1 GCA_947258695.1 uncultured Ectothiorhodospiraceae bacterium
TGAGCCACCGCTACCTGGGTGAAAGAAAAGCTAACAAACCGATACGCGTTGTAGAAAATAACGTTATAATAGCGTTGAATTTATGGTTACGTAGAACTTTATATAAGCTATATTGTTTTGAAAATGAAGCATTTGAACCAGGGTCGATAATCACCTCATCAATCCATGGACAAATTTTAGCCATCTCAACGGTATATTCCGGTATTAGTACAGTAACATGTATATCCTGAGAAGAGTTTTTAAGAAGGGCGAGTGCCGGATAAATCAACATAAAATCGCCAAGTTTATCATTTCTGACAACCAGTACTTTTTTTTCTTGAGATTTTTGAATTTCCATTTGAAATAAATAACTACTATATATGCCAAAATATTTTATAATTATACGTTAATATAAGTCTAAATAATTGTAAATGCCCGAAAATAAAAGCATAACCGGACCTGATTATGGAAAAATACAATCCGAAACTATCTAACTGCAGACTATGTGATTCAGAGAATATAAATTTTTATCTCAGGGATTATTTAAATAATGACATATACATTTGTAATAACTGTGGCATACAGTTTCTAAATCCACAGTACACAGATGAATATCTTGATGATTATTACTCAGATTATACAAGCACATTAGGTGATGAGTGGAGAGAACCGCTGAGATATGGGCATGGCTATTACATGTCAATTATTGAACGTTATATAAAACCTGGTAACATGTTGGATTTTGGCAGTGGTAATGGGATCCTGGCAAGCACAGCTAAATCCAGGGGATGGAATGTTGAAGGCTATGATGTCGATTGCGAGTCTACTCAGCGTGTAAGTAAAGAGATTGATTTACCTATATATTGTGGCGATTTTTCAGCAGTTAAATGGAAAAAAACCGAATATGATCTGGTAACGATGCACCAGGTGCTTGAACACCTGAAAGATCCAAAGGTAATGCTTTATGATTTAGTATCTAAACTGAAAAAAGGTGGAGTAATATTTGTCGCCGTACCAAATATCAGCTCTTTTTCAGCCAGGTTAAAGTTTTTTCTTGAACGAATAGGTGTCAGAAAAAAACGGGTTGGACGATATTATGATACAGATCATCATCTTTTTTATTATAAGCCAAAAGTTTTAAAAAACTTATTAACGGATATGGGACTGGAAGTTTTACATGTTACTGGTTGCCATAAAGTCAGACCAGGCCAATCCAAAATAATTCGATTTATAAAAAAATATACATGGGAAAAATTAATGCTGGGTTCGGCATTCTTAATAGTGGCGAGAAAATAAAGCTTACAATTTTTCAGCAAAAATCCAGTCATCTGCCCAGGTAATACCGAGGTTGAAAGTTTTTATTTTATAACCTGCTTCAGTTAATTTTGAAGTAACGAAGTCTTTAGTACGGAAAAACTCGCCATCTCCATTATTCGCCCTGAAATCATGGCAGGATATAATGAAGCGCTTTACAATATCAAAGTCATCAATGCTTGCAATGACATCTTTTTCAGCTCCTTCAATATTCATTTTCAATAAATCAATTTTAGTTATGTTGTATCTTTTAATAAATTCTTTCCAGGTTAAAGTAGGTATTTCTATATAACCTTCTGGTAATTTTCCCACTCCTGCATAAGAAAATTGGCTTATAAATTTTAATTGGGGAGATGAGGTAATGGCAAATGGAGAAACGTTGAAATTTTCTCCAAGTTCATGAAAGGTATTTGAAACGCATTCATAAATTATTGGTTGTGCTTCAGTACCCAGGTAATTTACGTTAGGTGATATCTTTTCTAAGTATACAGCTTCATCTCCATAACCGACGCCCAAGTCTACAATTTGATCATTGCCAGACGGGGTATAATAGTGGAATAAAATGGTTTCGCATAAATAACGAATATCACTTTCGGGTAAGAAGTGTCTTGGATGACGAACGTATACTCTTTTACCGTATTGTAAATAGTAATAAAAGCCGGATTTTTTATCAAAGCGGATTTTAGTTAACCAGTTATATCGTTTTTTTATACTTCTAATTATATTTTTCATTTTATTAATTACATGGCTATTTTAATAGATTTATATATTCTGTAAGTTCACGTTGAGGCGTGAATAGTGACTGAGCAATTTTTATGTTATTACTTATCGGTGATTTATTTGAGTTTAAAAATTCGACGGCTTCCATTAAATTCTTTTTCAGTGAAGTAATATCCTTGTTTTTTGCTATATAAAATTCAAAACCAAGATCACGTAATTCTGGAAAGGAAGTGTTTTCATATGATACACAGATAAGTCCGTAGCTAAGAGCTTCTATGAAAGTGTTACTGAGTCCTTCGCCGTGACTTGGAAATAATAATATATCAGACTGGCTGTAATATTCAGACAGGTTAGTTTGAAAGCCTTTTATATGTATATTTTGATTATAGGGTTTTGAGCTAACGTGGCGCATAAAATCAGCTTCACAACCGGGCTCAAAATCTCCCAAAAGATTTAGCTCGAATGGAATATTTTTTTCAAATAATATTTGACAGGCATCAACAGCATCTTTTTGTCCTTTTACATCAATTATTCTGCCTACATGAATCAGTTTGATAGTCTGATTTACACTTCTTGAAGGTTTTACTTGTATGTCTGGCAGGTGACGTAAGGATGAATAAATTGTTTTTAGTTGAGTATTTTTTCCGAAGGGAAAGATATACTGAATATTCTTAGCAAGATGCTGGCATATGGCTATGTGGTAGTTTACATTTCTATAAATCAGTCGGTGTAAAAAATCTTTTTTAGGCCTGGTTTTAGTGGTACCGTGACGAACGATAAGATTAATGTTTAAACCAGAAAAGGCCAGGGACAATGCATGTAGTTCTGAGGCACCCAGGTATATAACATTTTTGATATTATGTTCTTTAATTATTTTTCTTGTTTTATAAGATATTGAAAGACTGTATTTTGATTTAAATTTTATCGCTTTAAGTTCAACATTGTTTTCTGCAAGCTCATTAGCATAGTTATTACTAATAGGGCTGTTTGCTTTAGCAATTAAGTAAACATTCACTTTCGGTGAGATTAGCTTAGCTATTCGTACAGCATCCATTTCCATTCCTCCATGAAATGGAGAAAGGCATATAACGGCAGTATTTGAATATTCGTTATTAGGTTGCTTCATAGCCAGAAGGATTTTGCGATTGCCAACGCCATGTATCTCGGCACATATCTTCTAGGTTTTCTTCTGCTTTCCAGGAAATAGTCTTCTCAGCCAGTTCTGGCGAAGCGTAGCTGATAACAATATCTCCGGGACGTCGGGCAACGATATCATAAGCTATATTGTGGTCGGTGACCTTTTGAAAAGTATTTATCAATTCCAGTACCGAGTAACCTATACCTGTACCTAAATTCAATGTTAAAACATCCTTATTTTTATTTTGTTCGAAATAATTTAATGCTTTAACATGACCCTTGGCAAGATCAACAACATGGATAAAATCACGAATACAGGTACCATCGGGAGTATCATAATCCCCGCCAAAAACATGGAGCTTGTCGAGTTTACCAACTGCCACTTGAGAGATGTATGGCATTAAGTTATTTGGAGTCCCTCCTGGAGCCTCACCTATCAGGCCACTTTTGTGAGCGCCAACTGGATTAAAATAACGGAGTAGAGCTATTTGCCAGCTGTTATCTGAAATGAAAATGTCATTGAGTATTTGCTCAGTCATTAGCTTCGATTGGCCATAAGGATTAGATGTACTCAAAGGAAAGTCTTCCTTAATAGGAACTGTTTCAGGATTCCCATAGACAACGGCTGAGGAACTAAAAATGAATTTTTTTACTGAAAATTTTTGCATCACCTTGCAAAGAATTATTGTGCCACTGATATTATTATCATAATAATCGATTGGTTCACTGATTGACTCATTGACAGATTTAAGTCCAGCAAAATGAATAACGGCAGATATTTTGTGTTTCTTAAAAACTTGTTCTAATGCTGCATGATCTCTAAGATCTGCATTTTCAAAAGTAATCTTAGTTTGAGCAATTTTTTCCATTCGCTCCAGCACAACTCGATTGCTATTCGAGAGATTATCAAGAACCACGATATCGTGGTTAGCGTTGAGTAATTCTATGCATGTGTGGGAGCCAATATAACCTGTTCCCCCAGTGACCAAAACTGTCATTTTTGAAACCAATAGTTTATTTTGATAAAGAATTATATATTTTTCAAAGCCATTATGTAAGCTAATTAATTGATTTTACAGTATAATATGGAATAATTTTGATTTTTGTATAATAGAAAAAATATGTCATTGAAAATTCTTGAGCTTTGTTTATCGCCTGGTTATGGCGGATTAGAACTTTACGCCAATAAAGTGACTAGTTATTTTAAATCTTCGGATAAATATGATGTTTTGGCAGTTTTGAAACAAAATTCATTTTTAGATCAAAAATTATCGGATAAATCATTAACTAAAAGATATATAAAGAGCATTAATCGCCATTTTCCACTGGTTGCTGCATACAAATTGGCGAAAATTATAGAAATTGAAAATGCCGATGTTATTCATGTTCATTGGGGCAAGGATTTATTTCTAGCTGTGCTGGCTAAGGTATTTTGTAAAAAGCCAGTTAAACTGGTTTATATGCGGCAAATGGCCCTGACCCGTTTTAAAAATGATTTATATCACAAGTTTTTGTATAAAAATGTTGATGCTTACCAGGTAATAACCAAAGCATTATATGCCGATGCAATCAAATTTCTTCCAATACCCAAAGATAGTGTTCATTTGCTTTATTACGGTGTTCCATCTGGTAAGCACAGTGATAAATGTAGTGCTTATTTACTGGAAAAAGGTGTAGCGGAAGATTCTTTTAAGGTTGCAATATTTGGTCGGGTCGAAGAAGGAAAAGGACAACACCTGGTAATTGAAGCTGTCAGAAATATACATCAAAAAGAAAGTGTTATAAGTCTTTCTATTATTGGCCATGTTATGGATCAAGCGTATATGGAAAAACTGGATGTATTAGCAAAATCAGAAAGCAGTAATCAATTTGTACACTTTCACGGTTTTCATGATAACCCGACCGACATTATGTCTTGCTTTGATGTGATAGTATTAGCAACACGATGTGAAACTTTTGGTTTGGTGTTACCTGAAGCTATGCGAGCAGGAACGGCTGTAATTGGAACTAATTGTGGTGGGGTTCCAGAAATAATCATTGATGGTGAGACAGGATTGTTATTTGAACCGGATGACGCTATCGGTTTAGAAAAAGCGTTAGAGAAATTAGTATTTAATAAGGCATTTTGTAAAAAATTAGCCGAAAATGGAAAGGTCTACGCTGATAATCAATTTTCAGAAGAATTACATTATAAAAATTTAGATGCAATTATAAGTAAATTGAGTTGCAATTAGGAGTTTAACAAACATGAATACGTTTTATGATTTTATTAATAATAATAAAAAGAATTTGATTACAAAGTATGAAATTTACCTTGATGTATATGAGAGGCATTTATCTAAATATAAAGGCAAAAACGTTAAAATTATAGAATTTGGCGTAAACCAGGGTGGCTCAATGAATATGTGGAAAGAATATTTTGGGAAAGAGTCAAAAATTTACGGTGTCGACATTAATCCAAATTGTGCAAAGGTTGCCGGGGATAATGTTGAAATATTGATTGGAGATCAGGAGGATCGCAACTTTCTTAAAAAAGTTGCCAACATCATTGGTGAAGTTGATATCATTATTGATGATGGTGGACATTCGATGCGGCAGCAAATAAATACATTTGAAGAAATTTTTCCATGTTTAAAAGATGATGGCGTTTATATCTGCGAGGATTTGCACACATCATATTGGAGACGGCATGGTGGTGGTTATAAAAGAAGAAATACTTTTATCGAATACAGCAAAAACTTTATTGATATGTTAAATGCATGGAATGCAAAAAAATACTCACGTCTTAAAGTTAGTGACTTTACAAAAACAGTACAGTCAATACATTACTATGACAGTATGATTGTTTTAGAAAAAGGTAAACATGATAAAATTAAGCAAATTTCAACAGGTGAAATGATGGTGGAACATTATAAAATACCTAAGAAGAATATTTTAGTTCGTATGTGGCGCAGTATTTTTGGATGATATATTGACTATAACAATGGTTTGCGTTGCTCTTTAAATAAATAAATTTTTATTGCTGTAAATAAACTTACATAATATTTTATATCAAGCACTATCCATCGCGTAAGAATGTTACCGGCTATAAATAAAAAGTGAACGCACCAGTTTTTAAAACCTCTTAAATGTAACCAGGTGAATATAAATTTATTTCGGTTAGAAATTATTTTTCTTTTAATTGCAGACTGTGTGTTGCTGATAGTTGAGCCATGATTATGGTAGATAACACAATCTTTTTCATATATTAGGGAATGGCCTTTCTCTAAAGCAGCAATAGCTATATCTGAATCTTCCCAGTAATACGGTGAGAATATTTCATAAAATCCACCAATTGCTTTGAGATGTTGTGTATTTGCTATAAAGCAGCAACCAAGGCCGACATATTGCCCGCCAATCTCTTTATTGATTTTATTGTTATCAGGCTCAATATCACATTTAAAACGAATGATGCCACGTTTTATATAAGTAAGGCAGGTTTCATTAATCGTGGTTATATTATCTGGATCGCCTTCATAATTTACAATTTTGCCTTTAACTGCAAAAAGGTTTTCATCGGTAAAATAGGGCAGTGCATTCTTAAAGTAGTCTCTATCGAATCGGACATCGGTATTGGTGACGCAAGTCAGAGAAAGTGACGCATTTTTTATCCCGTTGTTACAATTGCCAGAGAAACCCAGGTTAGTTTCAGTAGAAAGCACTTTGATATTCGGATAATTTTCTTTAAGAAAGTGAATACTATCATCAGTAGAGCAATCATCACTGACAATAATTTCATAGTTTATGTTTGCATGTTCCAGAGCTGCGTAGATACTGGGGAGGTTTAGCTCCAGCAAGCTTCTTCCGTTGTAATTGGGTAAAACAACACTGATACCTGAATTTTTCTTTGTAGGAGGTGTCATGCTAAGTACAGCTGAATGGCCTGTTATAGAAATCTTTCAAAATATTTTATTGTGTCTTTCAGGCCATCTTCAAGTTTAATCTTTGGTTCCCAGTTCAATTCCTTTTTAGCCAGGGTAATATCAGGCTGACGTTGTTTTGGATCATCTAAGGGTAAAGGTTTTAAAGTTAATTTTGATTTTGAGTTAGTCATATCAATAACTTTTTCAGCTAACTCTTTAATAGTAAATTCTACCGGGTTGCCTAGGTTAACAGGGCCAGTGAAGCTGTCAGGTGATGCCATTAAGCGAATAAAACCATCTATCAGTTCATCGACATAACAAAATGAACGGCTCTGTGAACCATCACCATAAATAGTGATGTCTTCTCCTCTTAGCGCCTGCAATATAAAATTTGAGACAACACGGCCATCGCTGGGATGCATGTTGGGTCCATAGGTATTAAATATACGGGCAATTTTTATTTTTAAGTTATGTTCTCGGTGGTAGTCAAAGAATAAGGTTTCAGAACAGCGCTTGCCTTCATCGTAACAAGAACGAACGCCGATAGGATTGACGTTACCCCAGTACTCTTCAGTTTGCGGGTGGACATGAGGATCACCATAAACTTCACTGGTTGATGCTTGCATTATTTTGGCGTTGTTTCGTTTTGCTAATCCCAGCATATTGATAGCACCCATTACACTGGTTTTATTCGTATGTATTGGATTATGCTGGTAATGCGGGGGAGATGCAGGGCAAGCCAGGTTATAAATTTCATCAACTTCAAGATGAATAGGGAACTCAACGTCATGACGAATAATCTCAAAGTCATGATTATCCATTAGGTGGCTAATATTTTTTTTAGTACCAGTAAAAAAGTTATCAAGGCATAAAACTTCGTTACCTTCATTTAATAAACGTTCACAAAGGTGTGAACCTAAAAATCCAGCACCACCAGTTACAAGGATACGTTTATTGTGGTAATTATCCATTTGTCGCATCTCGTCCAATAGTTAAGTAGCTGAAACCTAGTTTGTGCATGAGTTTAGGTTCATATTGATTTCGACCGTCGAAAATAACATGTGAGTTCATCAATTCCTTCATTTTTTCAAAATCAGGGTTATTAAACGGTTTCCATTCGGTGACCAGTACCAATGCATCGACGCCAGGTAAAACCTCATATTGGTGTTCCGCCAGCTTTAAATGGCCATGCTCAAACCATTCCTTAGGAAGCTCTTGTTGTGCTATTTCACTGGCAACAGGATCATAAGCCACAACTTTTGCGCCAGCAGCAATGAGTTCATGCAGAATAACTTTTGAAGGCGCTTCACGCATATCATCTGTACCCGGTTTAAACGCTAAACCCCAAAGGGCAAATGTCATGCCGCTCAGATCTTTACCGTAGCGGTCAACTATTTTTTCAAATAGGCGGTATTTTTGTTGATTATTTCGCTGCTCAACAGCTTTCAATATCATGGCATCATAATCAACGGAGTTCGCTGTTCGAATTAAAGCCTGCACGTCTTTCGGAAAGCAGGAGCCGCCGTAGCCACAACCCGGGTATATAAATGAAAAACCAATGCGGCTATCTGAGCCAATACCTTGCCTTACATTTTCGACATCAACACCTAAAACATCACAAAGGTTGGCGATTTCATTCATAAATGAAATTTTTGTCGCGAGCATGGAGTTCGCGGTGTACTTGGTCATCTCGGCATCACGGATACCCATGATGATAATGTGTTGGTGATTACGTACAAAAGGTTTGTACAGATCACGCATCATTTCAGCTGACTTTTCGGTTGCTGTGCCGATTACTACACGATCAGGTCGCATGAAATCTTCTATTGCTGCACCTTCCTTTAGAAATTCAGGATTACTGGCAACATCAAAGGTAATATCACTATTACGTTTATCGAGTTCAGATTGAATGGCAGCAGTGACTTTGTCTGCTGTACCAACGGGGACGGTTGATTTATCAACAACAACGGCATAATCGGTTAAATGTTGACCAATATCGCTGGCCACACCTAAAACATATTGTAGATCGGCTGAGCCATCTTCACCCGGAGGTGTGCCAACGGCAATGAAAATGAGATCAACACCATCAATGACTTCTGCGAGGGAGGTATTAAAGAATAAACGCTCTTCTTCTACATTGGTTTTAACCAGCTCATCAAGCCCAGGTTCATATATCGGCAGGATGCCTTTATGCAAGTTGTCGATTTTAGTTTGATCAATGTCTACACAAGTGACGTGATTACCACGCTCTGCAAAGCATGTCCCGGTAACAAGGCCGACATAACCTGTTCCAATTACAACAATTTTCATCTAGTTTTGATCCATTATATTTCTTATAAAATAGAAGCTATTCTACTATATATGATTAACATTTTAAGAATTTTAAGTAAATTTGTGCTGTATATTCGCAATCTAGGAAGTTTAGTTTTCTTGTGACAAAATTTCTTCGAGTGCTTTTATGGCAACCGAAACAGAGGCCGGCCCATTTTCAGTTGCAATTGCTGCCTTGTGATTACCAAATATGGGTAAATAGCGTGGAATATTAAATGTTTCCTGAAAAAAACATACCGTTGGCGTATTGGCTGCTATAGCCAGGTGACGCAAGCCGGTGTCTGTTGAAACCAGGCTAGAAGCATGGCAAATCAGGGAAAAATCATCTGGTCCGGCATTTAGCATTTTAAAGTTCTCAGGATCACCCACCGTTGAAGCGACCGATTTAGCGGCCTCTAATTCCCAGTCAGCCAAGCCGGCTAATAAAAGATGGTCATGGTCAGGGTATTTTTTACACATTTGTTTAATCAGTTCCGCCATGTAGTCCAGAGGCCAACCTCGATCAGGTATCGACGCGGTGGGAAAATAGAGTACATAGAGTTTTGAGTAACTTCGTGGAGCAATTGGAAAATCATATGTGGGCGGCCATTGATAATGAATACCAATGGTGTTTAGTTGCTCAAGGAAAGACTCTGCTTCAAAACGATAGTATGAGCGAGAAATAGCAATGTCATATAAAAATCGCTCCAATCCTTTATGTTTAAATCCAATTTTAAGAACAGCAGAATTAAATAAAGTTATCCAGAATGAACGAGTTGTCATCGTGATGTCAAAAATAATATCCTGAGGTCCAAGTTCTTTAAAACTTTTGAATGTTTCGAATAAACCGTATTTCTTATCACTTCCTTTAGATATATGTACACGGTCAACTAAATCTTCAGGAATTCCCTTAACATAATTTGATGTTACGCTTAATGATAAAATAGCGTTTGGAAATGTATCTTTTAAAACTTTGAGCATGGGGCGTGTTGCTAACATATCACCAAGCCCTGCATGCTTTATCACTGCAATATGTTTTACATTTTCTTTGTTAAGTCCTGATGCTTTTTTTCTGGCATTTTTAGACAGCCAGTCTTGTTTATCAGTCCAGATTTTCATACTTTGATCACTTATTTTAATGATGTATTAAGTAATTGATCAATTACCTTAATCACATCGTTTTCAGAAATTAATTCCATGGCCCAACTATCACGAACTCGCGTACCCCATGGTAGTTCTTCAACCGGCTTAGCATATTTTTTTAAAACAGCATCAGGGTAACGATTAACCAGCCAGTCTGCACTCAAATAGGGTCGGGCGCGATCCGGATTGGTGGTGGCATATAAGCCAATAACCGGTGTCCCCATCGCTGTTGACATATGAGCCGGTCCCGAGTCAGGGCTAATCATACATTTAGCCCCTTTGATAATGGATAATAATTTTTTTAAGTTTGTTTTGCCGATTAAATTGAGTGGTGGATTTTTACAGCGGGCAACAATTTCTTTGGCGTAGTGTTGTTCAATAGCAGAATTGCCTCCGGTTAAGATAACATCAAAGCCATATTTCTCAGTTATATAATCAGCAACTGCAGCATAACCTTGCACATGCCAGTTACGGTAATCTTTACTTGAGCAAGGGCTGATAATGATATAATCAGAGCGATTTTCTATTAATGCGTTGGCAGCTGCCTGAGTTTCTTCAGAGACAGGTATATCCCAAACATATTGATGTTCTTTAATACCCAGGGCTTCAGAAAAGCCAAACAAACTATCGATAACATGTTGCCGGGGGATGTGTTTGATTTTTGTATTGGTAAACAGCCATTGCCCGTCTTTTGCTCGCTGGCGATCAAAACCAATTTTAATTTTTGAATTAACCATAAGGCTCACCAGGCTTGCTCTTAAAGACATTTGCATATGCAGTAACACATCAAAATGTGTATCACGCAACTGCTTGCGAATTTTTAAGTACTCTTTAAAGCCATTTTTTTTATCAAAAATAATAAAATTGATACCGGGGATATCTTTAATAAGTTGATATTCTGTTTTTCCAATAATCCAAGTTAGCTGGGTATCTGGTAAGTTGGCTTGAATGGTCCGAATAACAGGCAGGGTGTGACAGATATCACCGATTGCTGATAATCGTAGAATACAGATATTGTCAGGTTTGGTTGTGAAATCCAGCATTACAGGTTAGTTATAATTATTTATTTCAGCTTTTATGAGAATTAGCATTATAATACAGAAGTTTTTCTAAACTAAGAAATTATCATTGAATGAACTTTGCTGAATTTCATAAAAAAGGCCTGCATATTCGTTATGACGCGGATATTTTTAAAAATATTGAAGATGTAAGCTTTAATTCCAAGGTATGGGCACAACGCTCAGCCATCGTTGGTTTTGCAGAAGGCCGCGGTACCTCTTTCTTTGTACAGCATCATGGGCGAGATTTTGTGTTACGCCATTACCAACGCGGTGGCCTGGCGGCAAAAATTTCGAATGAAAAATACCTGTGGATAGGATTACGATTTTCACGCCCGTGGCGTGAATGGACAATGTTAGATAAGATGCTGTCGAAAGGATTACCCGTACCCATTCCGGCAGCGATTCAAGTTGAAAGAAAATGGCTCGTGTATCAAGCCGACATCATGATGCACCGTATTCCACATTCAAGAACGCTAACGAGTATACTGGCAACAGAAGAGTTAGCAGAAGGATACTGGATTTCAATTGGTAGTGTCATTCGCCGTTTCCATGAAGAAGGGGTTTATCATGCAGATTTAAATGCCAATAATATCCTGCTGGATGAAGGGGGGCGTTGCTATTTAATCGATTTTGATAAGTGTGGCTTTAGAAAATCGAAATTAAAATGGCAAAAAGAAAATTTACTCAGGCTAAAACGCTCATTAAATAAATTATCAGGTAGTAATGATGTTTTTCATTTTTCTGATATAAACTGGCGTTCATTGTTACGTGGTTATGGCTGGAGTGATATCAGCGACGATACCACTATTTAGTGATGGTTTGCACTAAGGCACTGTAATATTTTTCAAGATTATTATTTTCATTTATTAGCGTTTTTGCATTACTCTCAATTTCTTTTCTATATTCTTTATTTGCGATAAATTGATTAAACGTTGCGGTTAAGTCCGTTAAGCTACATTGAATGCCTGCCTTATACTGAGAAAATATATCTGCCTCATCCATAAAATTTCTCATATCAGGTCCGAAAGTAACGGCTTTACCAAGCTGGGCAACTTCAAGAATATTATGTCCGCCTTTCTCGACAAACGATCCACCCATTAAGACAAATTCAGAACCGGCAATAAACTGTTTAAGTTCACCAATGGTGTCGGCAATGTAAATATGCGTGCTAGTCGTTAGTTCTTCATTTTTACTACGTACCGCGATATTTAAGTTAAACGGTTTAAGTTGTTTTAATATCTCAGGCAAACGTTGTGGATGGCGCGGAACAATCACCAGCAAGTGATCGTTATGCTCAGATTTAATCCAGGCATCAACAACCAGTTGTTCTTCATCATCACGCGTCGAGGCAGCCAGAACATAAGCTCGGCCTAACTCCATCGCTTCAATTATTTCATTACCAGGTGAAGAGAATTTAATATTACCAAGTACCTCGGTTTTATTCTCAGGCAAACCGAGTGAAATAAAGCGTGACTGATCGGTTTCTGAACGGGCATAGACTTGAGTGACTAGCGGTAGTATTTGTTGATAAATATCTTTTAACCAGTTTTTAGCATGTAATGTTTTTTCTGAAACACGGCCATTGATAATCACTAAAGGAACCTGTTGTTTATGTAACTCGGTATACAGGTTTGGCCACAACTCGGTTTCAACAACAAATACCGCTTTAGGTTTAATGTTTTTAATTAGTCGCTTTACCGCCCAACGATAATCTAAAGGAAAATAAAGGTGTTGAATGCCTTGCGGTAATTGTTTTTTTGCAACTAAGCCACTGCTAATAGTATTCGTGGTCACGTTTATAGTTACTTCAGGTTGTTCGCGGCGGATTTTTTCTAATAACGGAATAATTGCATTTACTTCACCCACCGAGGCTGCGTGAATCCAGATTCCATTATTACATGGATTAGTTTTATAAAATAACGACAGCCGCTGTATAAAGTAACGTAACTGAAAAGCGCGCAGACTTTGCCATAGCGTGTAAAGCGCCAGGGGAATGAACAAGATAAAAAGTAAAAATCGATAGCGCCACATAATTATAATTTTGTATACACGTCGGGTTCACCGGGTGGCCGGGTTTTAAAGCGACGGTGTACCCACATATATTGATCGGGTGCGTCTTTAACATGTTGCGTAATTAAATCATTAAGACGCGTGGTATCTACCAAATCATCACCGGAAGGGAAGTTTTCCAGTGCTGGGTGAATAGTGAGTTCGTATTTACAACAATCATCATCCAGCCGTTTAGGGAAGTAGGGTACAACAAGAGCGCCACTCATTTTTGCTAATTTTGATGTGGTAACCAGCGTGCAGGTGGGTACTCCCATAAAAGGTGCAAAGACATGTAGTCGTGCGCCAAAGTCCTGATCCATGGCATACCAGGTAGCGATATTTTTTTTCAGCGCGGAAATCATTTCCCGGGTGTCATAGGTGTTAATCGCATCAATAAAGTGTTTTTTTCGAGAGTATCGCAGTACCGCTTCCATTAATGGATTATGTGCGCGTTTATAAGTGACCTGGAATGGCTGGCTAAATGACAGTAATCGGCCACTTAACTCAAGGCTGGTAAAGTGAGCACTCAATAAAATAACCCCTTTGCCTTGTGCCAGTGCATTTTGTAAATGTTCTAAACCGTTAATGGTTACCATGGATTCTAATCGACGTTGACTACCCCACCAGGCCATCGCCGTTTCAAAAATTCCCATGCCGGTTGAAGCAAAAGTTTTCTTGACCAGTTTTTTTTGTTCGTCGTCATTGAGTTCGGGAAAGGCCAGTTGAATATTGGTTTCAACAATATGCCGTCTTCTTGGAATCAGGGCATAACTTAAATGCCCTAAGAAGCGACCAATTGCCATTTGCAGTCGGTAAGGTAAAAAGGTGAATGAACTTAATATGATGAGTCCAATCCATGTGGGCCAGTGTTTAGGTCCAAGGAAAGGTTTAAAATCAAATTTTTCTTTTGTCATCAGTTATGCAAACTTATTTAATGAGGGCGCTTAGTTTTTTGAACGATTGATGTTTTGCATCACGCAGCCATTCAAACAAAACGGATTCAACATTGCTGACCACAACGCCATTCTGACGTAATCGCGCGATGGCATTTTCGTGGTGAGATTTTTTGCGCGAACAAATAGCATCTTCTACCACGTAAACAACATAACCCTGGCGTTGTAACTGGATCGCCGTTTGTAACACGCAAATATGCGACTCGATACCACTAATAATAACTTGTTGTCGTTTGTGTTTTGAAATGAGCTGGCTAAAGCCTTCTTCTTCAGTACAGGCAAAACAGGTTTTAGTAAAAGATAAGTTTGTATCCTCGAATTCTTCAGTAAGTTCAGAAACGGTATTCCCTAAACCCTTCGGATATTGTTCACTATAGGTTACCGGGATAGACAGTTCATTCGCGGCATTAATAAGAACGCGATTATTCTTAATCACCTTTTTTAAAATATCCGATGGCATCGCCGAGGCTAAGCGTTGCTGGATATCAACGATCAATAACTGACTGTGCTGCGAATGACACAGCTTTTCATTTAACGACAAACTCATGAATTGTATTAGCCTTTATTTCAGCCAGGGGTTCAGCTGCTCAATATCTGTCACTGATAGCGTTCCCGCTGCCAGTTTGAGGTTCAATGTTTCCAGCACATAGTTATATCGAACCTGTGCATAATTACGGCGTGCCAGGTAAAGTTCACGTTGCGAGTCTAAAACATCTACCGCTGTTCGGGTGCCCACTTCAAAGCCTGCTTGTGTTGCTTCTAACGCTATTTGGCTAGAAGCTAAAGCCTGCCTTAATGCTTTAACCGTACTAATGCTAGCGATAACACTGAGATAAGAATTACGGGTTTGTCGTTCAGTCGCGCGTTTTTGTTGCTCAAGGTTTTCTCGCGCCCGGGTTAAGCGATGTGCTGCGGCACGGGTAAATGAATTCACCAGGCCACCCTGGTAAAGCGGTACGTTTAACTGTAATGAAATAGTATTATTGGTTTGTTCGCGTTCGCCCAGCAGACCACCGCCGTCTTTATAATCGGTGTAACTATGGTTCGCTGTCAGGTCAAGCGTTGGGTAGTGACCGGCACTTTGCCTGGACACTTCTGTCCGTGCCACATCGACGCTTTTTTGAGTTGCCATAAGTAACGCGTTTTGTTCGTTTGCAGTGTCGACCCATTGCTGAATATTGGCGGGTTCAGGTTTAACCAACGGGTGCTTCACAGATAACGGTGACAGAGAAGTGTGGGTGGTCGCGGTAATCTCTCTTAATGTTTCTTTGCTAATGTCCAGGGTGTTTTGCGCAATAATGGCACGTGCCACCGCCTGGTCATAACGCGCCTGGGCTTCATGCACGTCGGTAATTGCGATTAGACCCACATTAAAACGTTGCTGAGTTTGGATAAGTTGTTCTTTGATTGCTTTTCGCTCGGCTTTAGCAAACTCGAGATCATCCTCGGCAGCCAATACGGCAAAATATTGCTTGGCAACTCGAATAATCAGGTTTTGCTTGGCATTTTTATAATTGGCTTCAGCCTGCGCAACCTGGGCATTGGCCTGGTTCAGGCCAACATAATTCTCATGACGATAAAGCGGTTGAGTCAGGTTAAGGTTATAGCCATTGGTTTTATATTCATTATTACCTGGGGTAGTGCCACCAACAGTTTCATTATCATGCTCGGTGTAATGCGCCGAAGCTGAAATAGTGGGTAGTAAGGCCGCCACGCTTTGTGTTTTGTTTTCACGTTGCGCGTAATACTCCGCTTGGGCGGCACGAAACTGGGGATCATTTTCAATCGCGAGTTGGTAAACCGAGAGAAGATCATCCGCCATCGTCACCGTGCTAAGCGAGGCGAATAAAGTCACTGCTGCAAATTTAAAGTGTAATTTTTTCATAATCCTTAATACCGTTTCATGGTGTGATCGACATCGTCTGCCCATTGTTCAACACCACCATCGAGATTGATAATCTGTTTAAACCCTGCCTGTTCCATATAATACCCCATTTGCCGGCTTCGAATCCCGTGATGGCATATCATTATGGTTTCTCTTAATGGGTCGAGTGTCTCAAGTTTTGCAGGTAGTTGCCCCATCGGAATCAACACCGAGCCTTCGATATTGCAGTAATCAAATTCCCATTGCTCGCGTACGTCTAATAACAGGGGATTTGAGTCTGTTTTTTCTAAATGTTCGTGAAGCTGCTTGGCAGAAAAGTGGCGCATATAAAATCGGTTCCGTTAAAAGAAAAAAGCCTGTTTATCAACAGGCTTTTTTTCAGGCTAAGCTAAAGTTTGAAGCCTAAAAAGTTACAAAGCAAATCGTTCCGGTTCAACGGCATTAATAAGGGCAGTAATGTCCGTTTCAAGTAAGACCTCGTGCGACCACTCATTCTCACTGACCCGGGTAATCAACAACACTTCCATCGCCGGCGCATCACCAACAATGGCAAATAAGCGCCCACCCACATTAAGGTTACGCTGAAAAACCTCAGGCAAGATAGGCAGTGAACCGGTAATCGCAATCACATCATACGGTTTTTGCTTATCCCAACCCAACGAGGCATCACCCACCTCGTAGGACACATTGGTCATACTGTGCGCTTCGAGTTTTTCCGCGGCGGCTTTTTGCGTTTTTTCATCAATATCTACCGTCACCACGTGGCGTGCCAGGCTGGCGAGTAAAGCCGTGACATAACCGGTACCGGTGCCAATTTCTAATACCTTGTCCTGGTCTTGCACCTGTAAGGCCTGCATCATATAGGCCTCAAGCTTGGGCTCCATCATTTCCTGGCCATTCGGCAAAGGAATCTTCATGTCGGTAAAGGCATGCTCTTTATATTCCGCCGGAACAAAATCTTCACGTGGCACACGTTGGAGCAGATCCAACACCGTATCGTCACGCACGTTACAAGGTTGGATTTGTTGCACGATCATATTATGACGTGCTTCTTCAAAATTCAGTACCATGATGAACCTCTTCCCACAAAATTAGGCAATTTTATTTATTTTTATCGGGGAAAGAGAGTAATAACTTTGCCAGCAGGCCGCAAGCCGATAGCGGCTTTTTGAGATTTAAAATTAGCAGCAGAGCATAAATCAGCTTTATAAGGTCATGTCGGCAGTAAAAATACCAGGCATAAAAAAGGCGATAACAGGATATTATCGCCTTAATGAGGTATGAGAAGAGAAGGCTTAAATCATATCTTTATAGAAGCCTTTGGCCCCCTTTTTCATAAAGAAGTAATCTTTAATATTGTGCTGTTCCAGGGTGTACTGTAACCAGCGCACTTGCTTGCCAGTTTCGTCATAAATGTAGAGCGTACGCTTATCTTTTTTGGCCTTTTGTAAGTACTTGTTAAGCTTTTTCTTATCATCCAGGCTTGCCCAACGCTCTATACCAATAAAGAAGCCTACACCAGCGCGTTGATACATATCACGCACATCTAGAATTAAACGTTTATTACCTGGAGTTGAGCGTGCCGCTTCAGTAAATTTCTCAGGTTTTAAGAAACGTTCTTTTAGCTTAGATTTTGGAATAATCTTGCTTGGATCAATCGGACTTTTACCCAGTAGAACGGAATATTTTGGGTAAGATTTTGCCCACTCAAAAATACCGGCATCGTAAGCAAACACATTTTTCACGCCTGCCGCCATAGCCGTTTTTGCCGCCTTGTAAGACTTGTAACAAGTACGACCATTACAGTAAAAAACGATAGGTTTCTTGGTTGTTTTGCGCAGTGCTTTCACCATTTCAGGGAATTTCTTGCTGGCAATGGGAATATTCACCGCTCCTTTCACGCGAATGGTTTCAAACTCCAGTGAAGAACGGGCATCAACCACCACCACATTATTCAAATCTTTTAACAAGTCAGATTTCTGGTAAAGAGGAATCTCTGGATATTCCGCGCGACCAGGGAATTCACCGTTAGCAATAGCAGTGGTTGAAGAGAATATTGAAATTAAAAGGCCCAGGCTCAGTAATACGTTTTTCATAGCATCTTTCCAATTGTTAAATTACATTAAATTAAATTACGTTCTATATCGACACAAAAAGTGCGGACTGTAGGATATTTCTTACTTTTTTTTGTGTTTCTTTTTAGTCCAATTAATTCAATGACTTATAGCAAGGGTTTTGCTAATAAAAATACAAAAAATACAGGATTTCCCCTACATACGGGCTGAGTGAAGCAGCAAAATCACGAAAAACAGGCATAAAAAAAGCGCTAACCGGGAAAAGTTAGCGCCTTTTTAATCAGCTCAATGAAAAAGCGGGGCTTATAAAATAAATTCTTTATAAAAACCTTTCGCACCTTTTTTCATGAAGTAGTAATCTTTAATGTTGTGGCGCTCTAAGGTGTACTGCAACCAGCGAACCTGTTTACCGGCTTCATCGTATATATAAAGCGTACGCTTTTCCTTCAACGCTTTTTTCAGGTACTTAACCAGTTTCTTTTCATCATCCAGGCTTACCCATTTTTCGATACCAGTGAAATAACCCACACCGGCGCGTTGGTACATATCACGCACGTCCATAATTAAACGTTTACTACCCGGGGTACCACGAGCTGTTTCAGTGAACTTTTTAGGCGATAAAAAGCGCGCTTTAAGCTTTGATTTAGGGATGATTTTGCTAGGGTCCATTGGGCTAGTGCCTAACAGTGCCGCGTATTTTGGGTAGGTTTTAGCCCACTCGAAAACACCTGCATCATAAGCAAACACGTTTTTCACGCCCGCTTTTATCGCCAGCTTAGCCGCTTTGTATGATTTGAAACAGCTACGGCCATTACAGTAAAAGACGATCGGCTTGTTAGTTTTAGCACGTAAGCCTTTAACAATGCCGGCAAACTTTCTGCTTGCCACGGGAATATTCAAGGCGCCTTTGATGCGTAAGGTTTCAAATTCCAGCGATGAACGCGCATCGACAATCACTACCTTGTTGAAGTCTTTTAACAAATCCGTTTTTGAGTAAAGAGGAATTTCTGGGTATTCCGCACGGCCAGGGAATTCGCCATCGGCAGCAAATGCCGTTGAAGAGAAAACTGAAAGCAGGATACTTAAGCTAAAAATAATGGTTTTCATACTGTCGTCCTAAATGTTAAAAAGTGTGTATTAGTAAATTATAATATGCTGTAACGGCAGTTGAAATGAATACTTTAGAAAAAAATCAAACTTTTTTTGTGTGTTTAAAAGCTAGTGTTATCAATAACTTATTAGATTTTATTCTTTCAACACATAAAAAAAGAGCGCTAACCCATTGGTTAACGCTCCCATAAAAAAGAAGAAAAATGGCTTGTTGGCTTAAAATATATCTTTAGATAAATGCCTGGTGTTTTTTTATCAAGATGCCTGGGGTTCTTTATATTGATCTAGTTCTTCCAGAAAACGCAGTCCTAAGGCATAAATGTCTTTCGTGTTGTGACTTTGCACGACTTCGGCACTAACCTTGTAGTTGGATGAATCGTCGTCGTCCTTTAACGTGAATTCAAGTTCGAAAACTTCGCCGACCTTTACCGGGGTAAAAGAGATCAGCCCAATACCGGTGTTCGAGCAATTAACACTGAGTAATTTCCTGGTTTTACCCTGTGGGCAGGTCGCGATGACCTCGCTATATAAGACATTTCTCGGGTAGGTGCGTTTT
>CAMYJG010000042.1 GCA_947258695.1 uncultured Ectothiorhodospiraceae bacterium
GATGGAATAAGAGATACAGATATAGCAGGGCGCTATGGTGGAGAAGAATTCGTCCTTATTTTGGTTGATACCAAACCAGAGAATGCGCTTATCCTGGCTGAACGATTACGAAAAAGAATAGAAGCCTTGACCGTCGTTTATGAAGACATGGAAATTAAATATACCGTTAGTATGGGCATTTCCGAGGCGACAGATGCACCTGATGGCTATATGAAATGGCTGGAATGCTCAGACAGTGCTTTATATATTTCTAAAGAATCGGGGCGAAATCAAACCACTATATATGGCTCAAAAAATGATGCCTAGGTTTCGTTAATTTAATAATATTAGTGTATCCTGTGATCCAGATGATTAACCTAGATCTATTAATAAGAACACTGATATGACAACGAAAAAACCTCATCGCGGAATCTATTTATTACCTAACCTGTTTACTACCTCGGCTTTATTCTGTGGATTTTACGCTATCGTCTCTTCAATTAATGGCAAATTTGAAATTGCCGCCATTGCTATTTTTATCGCAATGATACTCGATGGGGTCGATGGCCGGGTAGCACGCCTAACCAACACGCAGAGTGATTTTGGCGCTGAATTTGATAGCCTGGCGGATATGGTGTCATTTGGCCTCGCTCCAGCACTAGTTATTTACCTGTGGACATTATCCAGCCTGGGTAAAATTGGCTGGGTTGTATCTTTTGTTTACGTGGCCTGCGCGGCTCTGCGCCTGGCGAGATTTAATACCCAGGCAAGTCACAGCGACAAAAATTATTTCCAGGGATTAGCTAGTCCGGCGGCCGCCGCGATCGTGGCCGGGTTAATCTGGAATGGTGAGTTGTTGCAGGAATACCTGACCATGCCAACATTACAAGTCGTTGCGCTGCTGACGACACTTTTTGCCGGATTACTGATGGTGAGTAATGTTCGTTATCATAGTTTTAAGGGCATCAACTGGCGTAGCAAAGTACCTTTTGCCACTATCTTGATGATAGTTCTCGCCTTGGTTTTTGTCTCAGCTGCCCCTGAGCAACTTCTTTTTGGTGGTTTCTTCATCTATGCTTTATCTGGTCCGGTGCTCACCCTTATCATGCTGCGTCGTCGTCGTGCTGAACGTGCCCAGATGAAACAGCAGAATAAAGCAGATTGACTTGGCAAACTCTGAAACAGGGGGTATATTAACGCCATGAGCAGTCCAACCAACAGAAAAACAAGCATCGCCTATCCTCGATATGGCTTGAGTTTTTCTGTGCCTGAGAGTTTATCATTTAGTCTCCTCCTGTTACGTCTACTGCCTTAGGGCATATATACACTGAGTGCGCAGAGCTAGGGCGCCTACCTTATAACTAGCTGATTAATTTAAATAAAAAACTGATTTATCTGGTGTCCATGGCATAATTGGGCCCAGAATGGAGAAGACATATGTCAGATAGCAAACAAGACAAATTAATAATATTTGATACCACCTTGCGTGACGGTGAACAAAGTCCCGGCGCATCAATGACCAAAGAAGAAAAAGTTCGTATCGCAAAAACACTGGAAAAAATGCACGTCAACGTGATTGAGGCAGGTTTCCCGATTGCCAGCCCTGGTGATTTTGAGGGTGTACAAGCGGTGGCTCAAACCATTAAAGACAGCACGGTTTGTGGCTTAGCGCGTGCCCTGGATAAAGATATTGATCGTGCTGGTGAAGCGTTAAAAGACGCAAATAGTGGTCGGATTCATACTTTTATCGCAACTTCACCTATCCATATGCAAATGAAGTTGCGGATGGAGCCTGATCAAGTGATTGAGCAGGCGGTACGCGCCGTGAAACGTGCTCGACAATATACCGATGATGTGGAATTTTCTCCTGAAGATGCAGGTCGCTCTGAGCCTGAATTTTTGTGTCGCATCTTAGAGGCGGTGATAGATGCAGGAGCTACGACTTTAAATATTCCCGACACCGTGGGCTATAACGTTCCTGAGCAATTTGGTAACTTAATTAAGACACTCAAAGAAGGTATCCCAAACTCTGACAAGGCAATATTCTCTGTGCACTGTCATAACGATTTAGGCTTGGCGGTAGCCAACTCGTTGTCAGCGGTGATGAATGGGGCTCGCCAGGTTGAATGTACGATTAACGGTTTGGGTGAACGGGCAGGTAATGCCTCATTAGAAGAAATTGTCATGGCGGTGAAAACCCGAAAAGACATTTTTCCTTGTTCGGTCGATCATATTGATACGACTCACATCGTACCGGCATCGCGCCTTGTTTCTGGTATTACCGGTTTTGCAGTTCAACCGAATAAAGCGATTGTTGGCGCCAATGCCTTTGCACATGAGTCCGGTATTCACCAGGATGGTGTGTTAAAGAACCGTGAAACCTATGAAATTATGTTAGCTGAAGATGTAGGTTGGTCAGCAAACCGCATGGTATTAGGTAAACACTCTGGTCGTAACGCATTCCGTACTCGCTTACAGGAATTGGGTGTCGAGTTTAGTTCAGAAGACGAGCTGAATGATGCTTTCTCCCGTTTTAAAGACTTAGCGGATAAAAAACACGAAATCTACGACGAAGATTTACAGGCGTTGGTTACTGAAACTAACATGGCCACAGAAAATGAATTCTGTCGCTTAGTTGCATTAAAAGTATGTTCTGAAACGGGAGAAACACCCGAAGCGAATATCACTTTAAGTGTTGACGGTGAAGAAAAACTAGCTGTTGCCAGTGGTGGTGGCCCGGTTGATGCGACATTTAAAGCGATTGAGAAAATTGTATGCAGTGAAACAGAATTACAACTGTACTCGGTAAATAGCATTACCAGTGGAACTGATTCTCAGGGTGAAGTTACGGTACGGCTGGAGAAGGGCGGGCGGATCGTTAATGGTCAGGGTTCCGACACTGATATAGTGATTGCTTCTGCTAAATCATATATTAACGCCTTAAATAAGATTCTGGAACCAGCAGAACGTGAACATCCACAAGCAGGCGATGTTTAACCTTATCTCTTTAAAATTAAAGCAGGGTCTGATTTCAGTTTCTCTGATTTCAGCCCTGGCTTTAGTTTACGGTGTTTCATATGCCGGATAAGAATGCATATCTCAAAGCAATGGGTATTGATGTTTGGCTTGAAAGAGAGCCTGCCAACATTGAAATCAGTAATCATGAACAATCCCCATTATCTGTAGAATCAAAAAATGATAGTCGTCCAGTAGAATTGAATTCGCTTGAACCCGTTCCTGCCGATATCTCTGCTGCTGATAAAACAGCGATCCCAGAAGATAAAAATAATATAACCAGGCTTGATTGGTCTGAGTTACAGTCCATGGTTTCTACATGCACTGCCTGTGAGCTATCTGAGGTTCGCCAGCAAGTTATTTTTGGTGAAGGTAATAGAACAGCGTCATTAATGATTATTGGTGATATGCCAACAGAAGAAGACGATAAGCAAGGTGCCATTTTCTCCGGGGAGATAGGTGCGTTATTAACGGCAATGTTAAAAGCGATGGGTTATCAACGTAGTGATGTTTATATTGCGAATACCGTAAAATGTTGTACCGCTCAAAAGCAGGAACCAACAGAGGAACAGGCAGAGAGGTGTGAGCCGTATCTGCTAAGACAAATTTCTTTAATTCAACCAAAGTTAATCTTAGCCTTTGGTAGTTTTGCGGCACATCGATTACTAAAAAGTAAGTCAAGCATGAGCCGCTTACGTGGACAGCTACATTATGTCGAGGGCATTAATGCCCCCGTCCTTGTTTCTTATCATCCCGCCTATCTATTGCAGGCGCCAAATGTAAAGCGAAAAGCGTGGGAAGATTTACAAATCGCAATGAAGGAATTGGCTTCAAGCTGAACATCTTAGGTTATAGGTAAAGATTATGAGCGCCAGACCAGAAGACTTAAAAGAATCTTTTTTCAGCAAAGGCTTTCGCTTAATGCAAGAAACGGATCTTGATCAGGTGATTGCTATTGAAGAAGCGATTTATTCTTTTCCCTGGACCCGGGGTATTTTCTTCGACTGTATTAATATCGGTTATTTATGCATGGTATTAGAAGAAAATGGAAAAATTGTTGCTTACAGTGTGATGTCAGTTGCCGCAGGTGAATCACATCTTCTAACGATAGTCGTACCTGCCGAGGAGCAGGGGAAAGGCTATGGCAAAAGAATGTTAAATGAAATGATTCAACAGGCGATCAATGACGATTCCAGTACCATGTACCTTGAAGTCAGAACCTCGAATAAAATTGCTATCCAGCTTTATCATAACCGTGGTTTTAACGAGTTAGGAATCAGAAACAATTACTACCCGTCAGAGCAGGGGCGTGAAGATGCCTTGATTTTGGCATTAGATTTGAGTTTTGAAAAATAATAAATGAGCAAATAAAAAAACCGCCCAGCTTGAGTTCTTAATCAAGACTGCGCAGTTATAAAACAGTTTCAATAAAGATATTTTAAGATTCTTTAATCGCTGTCTTAGCCGTACTGTGTACATTAATTGGTTGTACATCATCGTCACCACAATCTGATGATGGCGTAGCATTCGTGATTCCCATCCCTAGAAAAGTTAATCCAATAATTGCGATAGCATTTTTCATAACTTTTTTCATTGCCGACCTACCTTACTTCGTGTTGTTGATGATCTGTAATAAAAGTGTAGGATAGGTCATACATATGTCAAAAAATAACCGTAAATAAAGTGGAAATATAAATTAAAGTTCGCTTTATTTTGGCCGATAGCAACTCCTCTGTTTTGATTAAGTTGTTGATTTTCAATAAATTAATTCCTTTTTCAGAAATACTGCTCTACGCTGAAATAATATCGGGATGCAGTCCCCGGTGATGTAATTTATCCATTACCAGCATGGGAATATTATAGTGCTCTTCATATTCCACCAGCATGTCATGTGGGCTGGCCGTGTTTAACTCAACATTTGTGACATGTGGCAGTGCTTGCATTTGTGTTTTTAATTCATCGAGTGATTTTGAATCGAGTTCTTCATCAATATAAACTTGTATAGTATGCATATGTCACCTCAAGCAATGTGGATAGTGTAACTATTTGTCTTAAAAAATATTTTGTACTCTTGAGGTATAGGTGTAGATAGTGCTTTCGTCAAGTGAACAAAAGTTAATTAATATTATGAAAAATCGTCGTTGCAAAATACCGTTAGAAACACTTATTTCGATAATAAAAACCACGGCAAAGGAAGAGTTATTACCGCGTGTCGCAAAAGTGGCTAAACAAAAAAAGGCTGACAACTCGTTACTGACCGAAGCCGATATTGCTATTCAAAAGTCGATTGAAACACAGCTAAAACAGCTTGATGACACGATATTGTTTCTAGCTGAAGAAATGTCTGTTGCAGAACAAAACGCGATATTGGCGCAAAAAGAAAAGGCAATCTGGATACTTGATCCTTTAGATGGCACAACAAATTTTTCAGTAGGCATTCCTTACTACGCAGTGTCTTTGGCCTTAATTGAAAATGGTGAAACAGTTCTGGGTATCGTTTATGACCCTGAACGCGATGAATGTTTTGTTGCAGAAAAGGGCCAGGGTGCGTTTCTAAATAAGCAAGCGCTTAATTTGGATAGCGCAGTGGCAGATCTTGGTGACGCTGTAGCTTGCATTGATTTGAAACGCTTGCCCGAAAACATGTCTATGAAATTAGTAAAACAGCAGCCTTTTCGCTCACAGCGCAGTTTTGGTGGTGTCGCATTGGATTGGTGTTGGTTAGCAGCGGCGCGATTCGACTTATATTTACATGGCAAACAAAACATCTGGGACTATGCTGCCGGCCTTTTAATTTATACCGAAGCGGGTGGTGCGTCATGTAGTTTAGATGGCAAACCCGTTTACCTGCCAGAATTATCAGCACGTGCTGGCATAGGCGCATCAAATAGCGCGTTATTTAAAAAGTGGACAGACTGGTTAAATATCACTACTTCGCTCTGAATTTTTGGCTATTGCATTCCTGTTAGCCGTCATTTTCATGTAAAATGTCGGGCTTTTATAGTTGTTGAGTGCCTGATTCATGCCATCATTTTTAGAAGAAACTAACCGTCGTCGTACATTTGCGATCATATCCCATCCGGATGCTGGTAAAACTACCTTAACCGAGAAATTGTTATTGTATGGGCGTGCAATTCAGTCCGCGGGTACTGTGAAAGGTAAAAAGGCAGATCGTCATGCCACATCTGACTGGATGGAGCTGGAAAAACAACGGGGTATTTCGGTGACTTCAGCGGTCATGCAGTTTCCCTATAAAGAATGTATCGTCAACCTGCTGGATACCCCGGGTCATGAAGACTTTTCAGAAGATACTTATCGTACCTTAACCGCGGTAGATTCTGCCTTAATGGTAATCGATTGCGCCAAGGGTGTAGAAGATCGCACTATCAAATTGATGGATGTTTGCCGTCTGCGTGATACACCTATCCTGACTTTTATTAATAAGCTGGATCGGGAAGGTCGTGAACCGATAGAACTGCTGGATGAAGTTGAAGATATTTTAAAAATTCAATGCGCACCGATTACCTGGCCGATAGGTATGGGTAAGGGACTTAAAGGTGTCTTTCATTTATATAATGATTCAGTTCACCTGTTTAGTGCGACTCATGGTGGCAAGATTCAGGAAGGTGAAGTGATACAGGGATTAGATAATGCTCAGCTGGTTGAAGTGCTTGGTGAAAGTGTTGTTACAGATTTACGCGATGAAATTGAACTGGTTAAAGGCGCGAGTCATGAATTTGATAAACAGTCCTTTTTAGAAGGTAAACTAACACCGGTCTTTTTTGGTTCGGCCATTAATAACTTTGGTATTGAAGAGTTACTGGATTACTTTGTTTCAGCCGCACCAGGTCCACAGCCACGTTTAACCCATGAACGTGAAGTGAAACCAGAAGAAGAAAAATTTACTGGTTTTATTTTTAAGATTCAGGCAAATATGGATCCTTCGCACCGTGATCGTGTTGCCTTTATGCGTGTTTGTTCCGGTACCTATGAGCAAGGTATGAAAATGAAACATGTGCGCATTGGTAAGGATGTCAAAGTACCTAATGCTATTACTTTCATGGCAAGTGATCGTGAGCATGTTGAACAAGCTTTCCCCGGTGATATTATCGGCTTACATAACCACGGTACCATTCAAATTGGCGATACGTTTACTCAAGGTGAGTCGCTTAAATTCAGTGGTATTCCTAACTTCGCGCCGGAACTGTTCCGGCGGGTGCGCTTAAAAGATCCTCTGAAAATGAAAGCGCTGCAAAAAGGGCTGGATCAACTCAGTGAAGAAGGCGCAACCCAGGTTTTTCGTCCAATTAATAATAATGATGTGATTGTTGGTGCGGTGGGTGTATTGCAGTTTGATGTAGTGGCATTTCGTTTAAAAGAAGAATACAGCGTGGAGTGTGGTTTTGAAGCCGTGAATGTAAACACGGCGCGATGGGTGGAGTGTGCTGATGAAAAAATGCTCAGCGACTTCAACAGAAAAGCCGCGGATAACCTGGCGCTTGATGCAGGTGGAAGTCTGACTTACCTGGCACCTACCCGGGTAAATTTAGATTTAACGATTGAGCGTTGGCCAGAGGTGGAGTTCCATGCGACCCGGGAACACTAATCCTTAACCTGTTGATTAAACTAAAAAAGGAGCGATACGTTACTTTTTTAATGTTTAGTCATTTTGGCTTATTTTGTTTAATTTAACACGGCCGTTATACTTAAGAGTGTCCTGTTTAGTTAGCTGAGAACAAGCATGCACTTGAGAAAACCACAGTAGCTGAGTGTACCCAGGCCTATCCCAACCAACCGATCTTGAATTCCCCAGGTTAAAGCGCACTAAGTCTTTGTATTTATTATAAAAAGCGACGTAATAGCCGCTTTATTTGTTTATTTTATGCCTTATTGTCAACCAATCCTGTTTTACCGCGTTGTTACTAATAACGATACGAAAACAACGAAACAGGAGCAGTTAAATGAAACAGTTAATTCTTAAAGCTACCGCAGCAAATATATTGCTTGCCGTTGCAATGCCAATCATGGCAGATGACCCGAATCTTGGTGAGCGCATTAATGAACGTCTCGATCAACGAGGTGAAAACATTAACCAGGTTTTAGATCAACGTGGTGAAAATATTAATAACCGCCTGGATCAACGTGGTGCGAATATTAACGATCGCTTAGATCAAGCCGCAGCAAGAGCCGCTGAAAATGGTAATGAGAGATTGGCTAACCGCCTGGACAAAAAAGGAAATAGAATTGAATACCGTTTAGATAATAAGGGTAACCGGATCGAACATCGTTTAGACAGGAAGGGAAATCGAATCGAACACCGCCTGGACAAAAAAGGTAATCGCATTGAACGTCGTTTTGAACGTCGTGATCATGCAAACTTAACAGATGAACAACGTGAACGTGTTGGCAATCGTATTAACGATCGATTGGATCGCCGCGGCCAAAATATTAATGATCGCTTAGATCGACGTGGACAAAACATAAATGATCGTATGGATCGCCGTGGTCAGAATATCAATGATCGTTTAGATCGTCGTGCCCAAAGAGCATCAGATAATGGTAATCACCGTTTTGCAGGACATCTTGATCGTAAAGGTAATCGAATTGAACGCAGACTGGAACGCAGGGGTGACCGCGTTGAGCGTCATATGGATCGCAGGGGTAATCGTGTAGAACGCCGTATGGATCATCGTGGAGATCGTATTCAACGTCGAGCACATCGTTAAGACTTGAAGTAGTTATTATGTCATTTCCCCAACTGTGCTATTGTGTACCACCGGCTGAGGATTCAGTTTCAGCCGGCATTTTTAATAAAGATAAACCTGCTGAATCTACAACGGTACCGCAAGCACGAATGAGTTTGGACACCTACAAGTTAGAACAATTTTTGAAGCAGGTTGAAAAACGGGCATATCGTATGGCGTACATTGCCACATCAAATGTTGATGATGCACTGGATATTGTTCAGGACGCGATGATGGTGTTAGCGACTAAATATGCCGGCCGTTCCGAGGAGGAATGGCCACCGTTATTTTACCGAATATTACAAAATAAAATTCGGGACTTTTATCGGCGGCAAAAAGTCCGTAATATTTTTCATAACTGGTTTTCTTCCGATGATGAAGACATTATCGAAGATCCGATACAAACCATTGCTGATGATAAAGTCCATGATCCAGTGCGTAAGATTAGTGCTGAAAAAGAGGTGTTGGAACTGGAGCAAGCATTACAGACACTACCCGTTCGGCAACAACAAACGTTTTTGTTACGTGCCTGGGAAGGATTGGATGTAAAGCAAACCGCGCAAGCGATGGGTATCACCACGGGTAGTGTAAAAACACATTATTCGAGAGCATTACAGGCATTGAAAAAAGAGTTAGGCGAGGTTGATTATGAATAAGCCAGACGAATTTGAAAAAAAAGTGAAAAGTTTGCTTGATGAAAACCTTGATGATTTAACTCCCGATATTAACCGGCGTTTACAGCAAGCTCGTTATGCGGCACTGGAAAAAGCAAAGCCACGTTCAGCCTGGGCATTTTACCCGCAGGCACTTATTGTTATATTTGTGATTGCTGTTTTATCAGTCACTTTGCTATTTAACTTTAATAATAACAACTTAAACCAAACAGAGCTGGCAATGGAATCAGATCTAGAAATATTAACAGCCAGTGAGAGTTTGGATTTAATAGAAGACCTGGAGTTTATGCAGTGGTTGGCGGAGTCTGAAGAATATGCCAGCTAAATGGTTTGTAGTTTTATTATGTTTAATTCCTGCGGCATTGATTGCCAGCCAGGAAGAAGACATGGAATTGTTTGAGTTTCTTGCTATGTATGACGAAAATGACAATGTCTTTATTGATGCAGAAATGGATAACAAAAATGAAACTAGTGAATTAGATATAGAACATAATGTATCGAATCAACGTGTTACAAAGAGTGAATCTGATGAGTAATAACAGGATAATGAAAATTGTATTTTTGAGTCTCATACTGGGTATGGCGTTTAATGTAAGCGCACAGAATGAAAATACACTTAACTGGAATAACCTGGACTCAAATGAACAAAAAATGTTAGGTAAATTTAAAGAAGGTTGGGCAGATATTCCAGAGCAACGTAAAAAGCGCATACTAAAAGGAGCTAAGCGCTGGCAGACGATGACACCAGAGCAAAAGCAACAGGCAAAAAAACGTATGCAACGCTGGAGAAAAATGACTCCAGAACAACGTCAGCGTATCAGAAAACGTTATGAAAGGTTTCGTGCTTTGCCAGAAAGTGAAAAGCATAGGATTCGACAGCAACGTCAATGGTTTAAAAATTTACCGCCTGAAAGGCGTAAAAAATTGCGTAATCGCTGGAATAACATGACAGCGGAACAAAGAGATTCCTTTCGCCAGCGGATAAAAGAACGACGCAAGCAATGGAAACAAATGCCACAGCACAAGCGTGAAAAAATAAAGCAACAGCGAAGAGAAGTAAGACAAAGATGGAAAAACATGTCGCCTGCTGAACGCCGCTCAGCAAGAGATAATATACGGCAACGGCGTGATTTATTCCGGCAGCAGCGACAAGAACGTATTCAACGCTAAAAAACGGTACCTTATTACACTTATTGAACTGCTTCGCAATTCGTCAGTATTTCCCTTACGTGTTTCACACGTTCTGGCATCGAGGAAACAAAGTGACCGAAGTAATCTCATAAATATGACAGTATAGGTATAAGATTGCCATGCTTTGCTCGCAATAATATATTGTTTTATGTACATTAAGGCATGGCCATCAAACTAAACAAGACCAGTTTTTCATGGGCGCTCTACGACTGGGCAAATTCTGCCTACGCCACCGTGATACTAGCTGGATTCTTCCCATTATTTTTTAAACAGTATTGGAGTGATACAGCAGATGTGTCAACCAGTACTTTTCAGCTCGGTTTAACGAATTCAATCGCCAGTACGGTGATTGTAATCCTTGCCCCAGTTCTTGGTGCAATTGCTGATGCAGGTAATCTAAAGAAGCGCCTGTTGTTAATGTTTGCTGTGCTAGGAATATTAATGTCAGCAGGTCTTTATTTTGTAGCGCAACATGAACATATCCTGGCATTAAGTTTTTTTGCATTTTCGATAATTGGTTTTTCTGGCAGCGTGATATTTTACGACTCATTAATTACCGATGTTTGTGAGGAAAAAGATTACGATCGGGTTTCAACTTTTGGCTATGCCTTGGGTTATCTCGGAGGTGGAGTCCTCTTTGCTATTGATGTTTATATGACATTGAATCCAACTGAATTTGGTTTTGCAGATAGTACAGAAGCTGTTAAGTTTTCATTTTTAACAGTCTCGGTGTGGTGGTTTGTCTTTTCATTGCCACTGTTTTTAAACGTTCCGGAAGCTAAGTCGGAGCATTCAATTGGAATAGGAAAGGCAGCAATAAAAGGATTCAGACAACTAAAAATAACATTTAGTAAAATCAGAAAACTACGAATGGTCTTGCTTTTTTTAGTTGCCTACTGGTTATACATCGATGGTGTCGATACTATTGTTAGAATGGCGATTGATTATGGAATGTCTTTGGGTTTTGATTCAGCTAACCTTATTACAGCGTTATTGATTACTCAATTTATTGGTTTTCCAGCAGCTATCGGTTTTGGTTATATTGCACATACCATTGGTACTAAACGAGGGATCTTGCTGGCAATCTTTGTCTATTTGGTTGTAACCGTTTGGGCAACTCAAATACAGGATGTATCAGAGTTTTACCTTTTAGCTATTATTATTGGCTTAGTACAAGGCGGTGTGCAGGCACTGAGTCGCTCATTTTATGCACGTATTATTCCACAAAACCAATCAGCCGAGTTTTTCGGTTTTTATAATATGTTAGGGAAATTTGCTGCCGTGCTGGGGCCGATTATGATGGGAGTAGTCAGTCTATTAACACAAAGCCCACGCCTATCAATACTCTCTATAAGTATTTTATTTATAGCGGGTGGAATATTATTGTACTATGTGGATGAAGATAAAGCGAAGAAGATGTTAGTTGATTACTAAAACCAGGTAATAAGAAAATGAGTGATGAAGATAAAAAAGTACCGACATTACTGGATGTAGCACGTAGTGTTTTGTGGGCAATGCTTGGTGTGCAAAAAAGTAAAAATTATGAACGAGACTTTAAACATGGTAAACCGTCCCAGTATATTATTGTTGGTCTGATTGGGGTCGCTATTTTTATTGCTATTATTATAATGATTGTAAAAATCGCTTTATCATCAGCTGGGCTATGAGGGTATGATTTATCATTAAGTGCATGTGAGTGAAGTTGTGGATAAAATGACAGGTTGAGAGGAATCAAAATGTCAAATAGTGTGAAGCACCTGGATATATCTGTTTTTGATGTACTAAAAAATATGTTCGGTGATAAATTTCATATAACTGTTGATAAACATATAAATAACTCTAAAGAAAATATTAACTCTATTAAAAATGCACTGGATAATAATAATGCAAAGGAATTAGAACAAGCTGCACACTCTTTGAAAGGTACAAGTAGCCAGTTTGGAGCTATAGTCTTAAGCGAATTAGCTGAACAAATGGAACAGTTTGCTATAACAATCGAGTTTGAAAAAGCAAAGCAACTATTCCCTGTTCTTAAATCTGAACGAGAGAAACTTGAAGAGCTAATGTTACTCGAAATTAATCAGTAACAGGTTATTAAGAAAGCAATTGATCGTTTGACCTCATAAATGAGACTCTACTTGTTACTTATCCAGACAAAGTCATAGGGCTCTAATATGATACTCTCACGTGGGTCATTGTACTTATGCCCGGATATCAGGTCACTCCAATCTTCTATCTCAATCAGGTTGAGATCTTTTAACGCAGCAGTCTGAGTACTATTGGTGACATTATAAATACAGAATATACTCTGTGTACGATCCTGACTCTGTCTCCAGAATGCAAATAACGATTGTTCAAAATGCAGAGTAAACTGGGTAGCGTTTGGATGAAATGCTTTCTGATTTTTTCTTATATGAATAATTTCTTTTAGTTTTTCAAATACATTTTGGTGAATAGTGTCTTTTGAATCCAGTAAGGCGGTTAATTCGTCATAATCCCAGTTATGCCTGTTAATTGCCCGTTTATTCGAAGTCATTTCCATTTTCTGATGATCATTATGGGTTGCAAACAAACTATGGATATAGAATGCGGGTATCCCTTCAAGCGCCATCATGATGGCATGTGCACAAATAAAACGATTTAACTGGTGATTGTCTTCACCTTCAAAAGTACCTTTCATTGCATCAATAAGGCTGATATTTAATTCATAGGGGCGATGTCCGCCATCAGGCATGGCCCGCCAGGAAACATCACCGCCGAATTTTTGCATAAGTTCAGCTATTTCATCAACCGTTTCATCGGTTAATATACCTTCTACAGGGCGCAGACCAATACCATCGTGTGTTGCAATAAAATTAAAATATGATGTGCCATTTTGCGCAGGTGGCATACTCATCATCCATTGTTTTAACAGGTCAGATTTCCCCGACAACATGGTGTATAAAATAAGAGGTGGTAAAGTAAAATTGTAAATCAGGTGTGCTTCATTAGCATTGCCAAAGTATGAGAGGTTTTCTTTATTGGGTATATTGGTTTCAGTTATGACAATTGCATTTGGATTGTTATGCTCAATCAGTAAGCGAAGCAATCGAATGATTTCATGTGTTTCAATAAGGTTGATACATGAGGTATCAACTTTCTTCCATAAAAAAGCAACCGCATCCAATCTGAATAGACTGACACCATTATCTAAATAATGTTTTATGATTTTTACAAATTCCAGTAATACCTTTGGATTTTCAAAATTAAAATCTATCTGATCATGGCTAAAGGTACACCAAACATGTTTTTTTCCATTTAATGTTTCCGTCTCTCGCAGCAGCGGAGAGGTGCGCGGCCGTACAACGTGTGATAAATCAGTTTCCGGTTCAATCTCAATAAAATAATCTGCACCGGGGTGCTTGTTTTGTTTGTAATTATCAAACCATAAGCTTCGGCTTGAACAATGATTGATCACTAAGTCTGCCATTAACGAAAAATCATCAGCAATTTTATTGATGTTTTGCCAGTTTCCAAGCGACTGATTGACTTCTGAATAGTTTATAACGGAAAACCCATCGTCCGAGCTATACGGATAAAATGGTAGGATATGGATTGTGCTTGCAATCCCTTTTAAATGATTGTGTATAAAATGATGTAGTGTGTCCAGAGGAAGTTCATTTTCTTTTTTTATACTGTCACCATAGGTGATAGTAACAATATCGTTTTCTGACCACAGGTTACAATGTTGTTTTGCTTCATGGAATACTTTTTCATAATCCATAAGGTTTACAATTTTCTCACATAAATCCGCGTGATCTAGATGTGGATAAATTTTTGATAAATGATCAATAATACGTGTTTTCAATTCTTCTAAACTCAATAAATGGTCGCTTAAACTCATGAAAGTTCTTTCCTGTCTTTCTCTACGGCATCAAGTAAACGGGTGAAAATATCTGGAATCGCACTTGAAACACGGTTCCAGCTTGGAATAAACGGGGCTTTGTCAGTATCTTCGAGGAATTTCTTACCTGCATGTTTAATGTTTTCAGCAAACATTTCTACCATCATTTCTTCTTCATGTGTTTTGTAATCTAATCCATTGAAAATGGCATCGTTCTGATAACTGTCTATCATATCAAGTGCAATTCGATAATAAGTCGCCTTGGTTGTTCTTAAGCTTTCTTCTGTAAAATTAATACCATCGGTTGCCAGTTTTTTAAAGATGGCCTTACTAATTTCTATCGACATTTTAGACAAGCCTTTCTGCTTGTCTTTAGATGATAAATTTTGATGTTTATGATCATAATTTTCTGCAATATCAACCTGGCATAAATGACTGGTGTCGTAATTTTTTCGCATTTCCATCAAAATACCAACTTCCAGTCCCCAGTCAGTTGGCATTCTTAGACTCTCCATTACATCATGGCGCATAGAAAATTCACCGGCCAGCGGATAACGGAAACTGTCGAGAAAATCTAAGTACTTATGTGTACCTATTTGTTGGCTAAGGGCACGAACCAAGGGTGTAACAAGTAATCGTGATACACGTCCATTCATGGAGTTGTCGGCAATACGAGGGTAGTATCCTTTACAGAATTGGTATTTAAACTGTGGATTCGCAACCGGGTAGAGTAAATGCGCAAGCATATCGCGCTTGTAGGTGATAATGTCACAATCGTGTAATGCGATAGCTTCAGTATTCCCTTTGGCCAGCATGTAACCCATGCAATACCATACATTACGGCCTTTGCCCAATTCTGTAGGTGCCAGCCCTTTCTGACGTAGTAATTCATCAATTGCCATTAAGTTGGGTCCGTCATTCCACAGAACATCATGTTGCTGTGGTAGATCAGAAAAGAATTTAATCGCATGTTTGAACTCATCCTGTGATGCCTGATCAATTCCTATTACAATTTGGTTTAAGTACTCAACTTTTTTTAACTCGTTGACAATGGTTGTTAATGCAGGTCTTTCTAGTTCAGAATAAAGAGAGGGTAGTATTAAGCCCATCGGCCGAATATTGGAAAAGTACATTAATTCATTTTCCATTTCATCTAACGTTTTGGTTGATAAATTGTGCAGCGTTGTTATACGACCATTTTGAAAAAAATCGCTCATGATAATTCCTTATATTTTGATTTTTTTAGCGTAAGCAGAGCAGTATCGATGCCTTCGCTCCAACCAGCAGGTGCTTCCTGGGTTGTGTGAATATTGGGTGTAATCATTTGTTGTAAATGATGGTTAGAAGGCGAGTTTACAATAATGGACATATCCGCCACTTCTAGCATGGCAGCATCATTTGCGCTATCACCCAATACAATAGTTTTAATATTATGTTCTTCCGTCATTAAAATATCTTTCAGTTTGCTTGTGGCGATACCCTTATCGCAATTACCCAGTACGTGTAAAAAACGACCGCCTTGTAAAGTATTTAAATTATGTTCTTTCAGTTGTTGTTTAAATAAGGCTAACTTTTCGTTATCGGCATCCCAGATAAGCGGCTCGCTAAATTCCCTGGATATGGCTTGTTCTGCTTGCTTGATACTTAAACCGGTTAAGTTCGATGCTTCTTCAGGACTGCATGCTGATAACAGCTGATAGCAGGATGGCGGTGTATCGATAAGTTTTAAAATGTCACTGATAGAAGAATGTGTCTGACCTAATACAATTTCCCAGTACTGCTCGCGTGATGAAATTATTTTACTAGATTTCAGATCAGGATAAAGAGATTTTGGAAAATAAATACATGAGCCATTTTCAACAACAAACGGAGCTTCTATCTTAATTTTATTTTGCAGGCTTATAGTTTCACTGAATGTTTTACTGGTGTTAAAGATAACAGGGATATCTTGTTGATGTAATTTTTTTATAGCGGGTAAAGCGCCTTGTATGTCGTAATCATGGTGGTTGAGCAAGGTGCCATCTAAGTCAGTAATCACTAGCCACTGTATTTTTTTACTATCAGTCATGTCGTTTAATAATTGTCATTATCGAGTGGTCTGCCGCTACAGGAATAACGATATCAGCACTAGCTGGAAGATGTTGTAGCGTGTGTCGGGTAATTCTTTCATAGTGCTGAATAAATCGTTTTAGTTTCTCAGTAGACATGATATGAGACTGATCGTTCGCTTGTGTGTTTTGTTTTAACTTTTCTTCCTGTAAGCTTCGCCATTCAAAGATTTTTTCAAAATCCGGTGCTTTAAGCATAATGCTCATGTTTGCATAGTTAAAGATCTTCTTGTGATAATATTTTAATTGTTCGTTAGCATAGTGCCTCCAAACTCCTTCCGGATCATCTGCTTCTTCAAGTTCGTTAATCGGAGACAAGAGTTCATCTGCAGACTGAAAAGGACTTTGATTACACCAACCTTCAAATAAAACAATATCGATATTTTTGTTACAGGACGTCCATTGATGCTTATCAAAACGATCATCCATCGCTTTATGTCATGTGTGCCTGGTACACCACGTGTTTGTAAAAGTGGATGAACAGACTTTGCGAGTTTTTCTCTCTCGGCGCGAGTAGCGTAAAAATCATCCAGAGAAATTTCAGCAACAGATAATCCTGACTCTGCCTCAATGAGTTTTTTTAAAAAATACGTGAGAGTGGATTTACCTGTTCCCTGTGCGCCGTTAATACTAATAAATAATGGTTCGTTCGATTTTGCATCTAATATATGCGAGGTCAACGGCATGTAAATTGATTCAACTATTTGCTGAAAGTCTGCAGGTAATTGCATCTCAGCGATTAATGCCTGACTTATTGTTTGTGTTTTGTTTGTTAAACTCATATTTATGCTATGAAAATCTGCTTTGCCTATGTTTTCAAATAGTTACTGCAATTATTGTGCTCGAATTGAGAAATTGGTTAAATTTAATACTAAATCGTGCTATCTAGTGTTACATACTGTTGGGCGGGGCAGAAATCAAGCCTTAAACAGTGCAATTGATAGTACATGAATTCAATAATGAGCTATTTTGGTGCATTTATCATGAAAATTCGCAGGAATTTATCTAAAATTTTACACCATTTTGGGGGAGTGAATACTGAATTTAAGTAAGAAAAGGAGGTATATCGAGTTTTAAGAGTTTAACCAGTCGATAGCTTGTTGTTCATTTCGAAAGGCCCAGAAGAGGCTTTTCCTTGTTCTTCTCGATAAAACTCAAATTGCCGCATTTCTCCAAATGCTAAATCATCTACAGCAAAAATGGCTAATTTATTCGGCTTTGTAAACTTTCTTTTTCTATACTCTGATATCGATTGAATTTCAGCGGTTGACAGATTGAATTTAATTGCACTCAACTCCCAAAGTCTTTTTTTCATAGGGATAATTTTCCACAATTTCATCAATGATGGATTCTATCTGTTTTAAAGTGGGGGTTACTAAAAATTAATTTTAGTAATGCCTTCAGAATGACTAATAATATACGCTTTAGACATGTTCTATGCTCTCACTTTTTAGAGGTCTGTATAGTTTAACCATTTATTTTATCAATAATGTTAATATTTTAAACAAATATGGTTATTTTGGTAGTTGTAAACTTAGCTTACTCATTTAAATTGTGAGCCGCGCCTTAAAATTTTTCAAAATACGTTTAAGCCATTCTGCAAATATTTTATATGGATCTGCGGGCTTTATATTGCTCACACAACTCAATGCGAAACGCTCTCTGCGATCTGACATCCAGTCCTGCTTATATGCGTCGTTACCGGTCAGAAAATCGATCTCATCAACCTTATCGATATCGATCACATACTCCATCATGAAACTGGTCAGAATTGATCCCACTGAATATGATTTCCAGGCTTCATCATAAGCCAATCTAAATATATTTGCTTTACCGTGTAGTACAAACCAGAGTTGTGCAGCAACAGGCTGCTCATTGACATAAAGAACAGCGAGTCGTGACCAACCCGGTTTGGAAAATCCCTCAACAATACCATTTAAAAAATCGGTATATTGTTCATTCGCCTTCCAACTTGACGTATAGGCGCTATAGTAATCGGACATAGCTTGCGGTACGTCATCACCGGTAAAAAGACTTATTTTGTAACCATGTTCGCGCTCAAGTTTACGTTTTTTTCGGGATATCGTATTACGCAATCGGGAAGGGCGAGTTGCTATATAGTCTTCATAGGACTGTCCTTGAACGCGATATATCCAGTTATAGAATCGAAATAATCGTTCACAGCGATACCCGGTCGCTTCCATAACTTGTTGTAAAGCGATTAGTTTACTGTCATTTTCAGCAACCGGCTCTAACAGTAATCCTTTAAACGGTAATTGACTCAAACCCTGAACCAGGCAGGTAAGAACTTGTTTTTGATTATCGTCCGCAAGCAGTAGAGTAAAATGAGTGGTGTAGCGATGCTTCAGAGAATACAAGCTATTACCGCTACTCTGTGTCAAAGGCAGGATCGCCATTACTTTGTTTTCCGCCACTACGCAGGCCAACATCATTGTCTGATCTTCATCAAGTGCAATGCTCGTTAAATTTTCGAACCACCGGCGTGAGAAAAACAGGCTATCTTTTTGCGCCTGTTCAAAGAGTGCATTAGCACTATCTGGTAGTTGCTCCCAGCTTGAATAACATATGAATTTCATTTTAATAACGAGTCTTACGACGAACCAATAAGAATAATTTGCTATTAACGACTACCATAAATCAGAATCGTTAAGAGAGTTAACGCATGCTATTTTGCCACCTTCGTCAAAAGCAGAGGAATTTAATTTCAAGGCATGCCAGCCTTCAGGAAACGTTAGTGCATAGGGTGGAATAAAATCTTTGGCCAGCTCAGTTTTAAATCCAAAGCGGGAATAGTATCGAGGATCGCCATAAACAAAAATAATATATGAACCGATATTAGAAATAGTCTCTAAACCATACTTGATCAACTTGCTTCCTATATTGTTTTTTTGAAATTTTGGTAAAACAGCTAACGGTGCCAGGATATAACCGATATGTTCATTCGTGGTTTCCATACAGACCGGGCTAAAGGCTATATGGCCGGCTATTTCATTATTCACTTCGGCAACAAGCGAAATTATTTTAACATTATGTTTTTCTTTTAGCAGGTTGATGGATAAGTCAGCTACCATTTGCGCTTCTGAATCATCAAAAGCTTGAAGATAGACTTGCATAATATCTTCTGCATCATCGATGCTGGCTTCTCTTATTTGCATGCTTTTATAATGGTTGAGTTAAACGACATTTACAGCTATATTCCAAAGTGATTTAGCACATAGACCATCAACCAGTAACAAATGATGGTAATAATTATCGATATACTAATACTTAAATAAAAATTAATACCCTGCTTTAATAATACAGGTAAAGATATAAATAATGTTAAAGATGGAATAACAAGCCAAAAAACACTGGTTGAAAGTGCAATTATCTTTGAGATGTCTTTGGTATCGAT
>CAMYJG010000043.1:0-20089 GCA_947258695.1 uncultured Ectothiorhodospiraceae bacterium
TATAATCGTGAACGATTACACTCTGGAATCGACTATCTTTCACCCGATAAATATGAAAAACTGTGTGCCTAAAGTGTCCACAAAAGTGGTGCTAGTTCATATCGCTCATTGGGACTTTTAAAAAACGTTATATTTATTAATGAAAACAGAAAACCATACTAAATTAATAATTATCGCCATAATCTTAGCTGGTTTTTTTGTAGGATATTCATATCATGCATCTGAATATAATAACGAATTACTGGATCTATTTTTATTACCAGGAATATTCATTGGCATGGTTATAGGCGGCGGCCCACATGGTAATATGTCAGAAACAACTGTAGGTTTACGTGTAGGAATCCAGTTTGTTATACTTTACTTCATAATAAAATATACATTCACATTTTTTAAAAATGAAAAACATAAAAAAATATAACAAGGCAATCAAGACCATTCACTTTCGCTCACTGGGACTTTTTAAAAGCGGTGCTCCGCACTCACTTTTAAAAAGCCCCTTATCTTAGTCGTTAGCCACTAGATTCATATAACGAGTACAAATGTCATCTAATAAAAAGGAACAAGTTGTTAAATTATTGAAAGGCATCGAAACGGGTGATCCAGCATCAGTTTCTGCCGTCAATGAAGCTCAATACATTCAACACAATCCACAAACACATGAGGGAAGTGAAGGATTAGCAGAGCTATTTAAGCGGCTATCTAAAACGTCACCACGAGTTAATATTGTCAGAGTGTTTGAAGATGGTGATTTTGTTTTTGCGCATACAGAATATGATTGTACAGATCGTAATATAGGTTTTGAATTTTTCGTTTTAAAGATGGGCAAGCGGTCGAACATTGGGATAATATTCAAAATAGAAAAGGACCAAATAGCTCTGGTCATTCTATGGTATATTTTTTTACCTAAACTACAGATCATGAGTATACAGAAAGCAATCGTAGGCTTATTAAATCATTTGTAGAAGACATATTGATTCAAAGCGATCTCGATAAATTGAATGATTACATCAGCCAAGAACACTATACTGAACACAACCCAGATATAGGTGATGATTTAACTCATTTTAAAAGCCTTCTATCTAATTCACATACTGGTAGATTAGCCTCAACTATGTATAAAAAATGCCATCTGATATTAGCAGAAGGAAACTTTGTTCTCTCCGTATGCGAGGGTTACACAAAACAAGAACATTATTCCTTTTTTGATCTTTATCGAGTAAAAGATAGAAAAATTGTTGAACACTGGGATACAAAAGAAGCAATCCCTCCTCGTAATGAGTGGAAAAATAATAATGGTAAGTTTTAATAAGCTAACAAAGAGCTCAAGTGCACCCCCCCTGTCGGTCAGCCGCTTAGCTGAGCGTTGTATGCAGTAAACCTATAAAATTTTTTTAAATATATAAGTAGATCAAACCTATGGAAAAAGTAGCTGTATTCGGGAAGCCAGGAGGAGGTAAATCAATTTTAAGTAAAAAATTGGCAGCAGCAACAGGTATAGCGTTATATCCGATAGATTTAGTCGAATACCAGAAAAACGGTGAAAGAGTACCACGTTCTGAATACTCTAAGGCCCATGAAAAACTTATAAACTCTGAAAATTGGATTATTGATGGTCTTGGTTATTTGGACTCGTTTTGGCGTCGTATAGATGCCGCAGATACACTTATCTACGTTGATTTACCATACACTGTTAGCTACTGGTGGGTTACTAAAAGACTGTTAAAGAGCTTATTTGTAAAACCGGAAGGGTGGCCTGAAGGCTGTTCAGTTTTGAAGGGTACCTTGGCAGGCTGGAAATACCTGCGATTATCTCCTCAGTTTTGGACACCGGAGTTTTTCGAGGAAATTCAGGATCGAGGTAAAGATAAAGATATTTATAGAATTACATCGGTTAAAGAAATTAACCATTTTGCAAAACAATTTGGTAGTGCAAATGTGCGCATATAATAAATCATTTGTGTGGCGCCGTCTAAAGCGCTGCGCGCTTGTCTGCCCCTACAACTCTCACGCTAGCATTCATCTGTAGGTAATTATGAACACTAAAACTCAAATATTGTTCTTGTCCCACGGTGGTGGTCCATTACCTCTTTTAGCCGACCCGGCTCATGCAGAAATGGTAAGTTGCCTGCAAAAAATTGCATCTGTTTTGCGCAAGCCATCGGCTATTTTAGTTATAAGCGCACATTGGGAAGAAACATTGCCGACAATTACTGCTAGTGAGAACCCCTCTCTTATTTACGATTATTACGGATTTCCAGAAGAGTCATACCGCATTTCGTACCCCTGTAAGGGAGAGGCATTACTTGCGAATAAAGTCTATCTTCAACTGGAACGTGCTGGAATTGTTTCTAGTCTTGATCAACAAAGAGGTTTTGATCACGGCCTGTTCATACCACTAAAAATAATGTATCCAGATGCAGATATTCCTTGTGTTCAGCTATCACTTTTGGGCAATTTAGATCCTACTCAACATATTAATATTGGCCAGGCGCTCCAGCACCTGGATTATGAAAATTTACTCGTAATAGGATCAGGCTTTTCTTTTCACAATATGAAGGCGTTTTTTACTCCAGAATCTGCTGAGTCAAAAGCGAATAATGAATCGTTTGAGTCTTGGCTGATGGATACATGTTCTAATCCGAATATTTCTGAAGACGAAAGAAAAAAAAGGTTCTATGAATGGGAAAAAGCGCCGGGTGCTCGATATTGCCACCCTCGAGAAGAACATTTGTTGCCTTTACATGTGTGTTACGGCATAGCAAACCGCGCGTGCACAGAATCGTTTCAAGTGAAGATTCTCAATAAGAAGTCAAGCATGTATCTTTGGCAAACAGAACCCTAACATGGCGCTCAAGCAAAACCACATCAACTATCGTGGCGTTATCAACATGAAAAATAAAGGACTATACATTGTTATATCACTACTCATCATAACCAACCTGGTTAACCAACAACAAAGAACTAATGTACTGTTACATGATTATTTATTGCAGCTCACAAATGAAGTGAGTGGCGAAATAACTAAATTAAGAAATATATATCCAAATGTTATTTCAAAAGAAAACAAACTCTTTATTAGTAAACATTCCGTTTTTAGAAACCCTCACTTTAGAAAACTCCATAGCAATATTGATGATAAGCATTTTCATGGTTTTGAATTTATCACCAATAACCAAGGTAAAATTATTTCATCCGGCTTTTATCAACCCTGAGCTTATTTTACTAAAGCCTGTCCCTCACCCCGTTTATCACTTGCTGCCGTAACCTTATTGCTTCGTTTATCCCAGATCACCACATGCATATTGCCATAGCTGTTGTCTAACGGCTTTAATTTATGGCCAAGTTGCTGCAACGTGTTAAGCGCACTCGAAGAAAAGGTATTGGGCTCATACTGAATAACATCTGGCAAATACTGGTGGTGATAGCGAGGTTGGTTTACCACTTGTTCAGCAGTTTTGCCTTCGATTGTCGATAAAATACCGTGTAGCACCATAGTAATAATTCGACTGCCTCCTGGTGTACCGATCACAGCAAGTTTATTTTTACTTTCTATAAAACTTGGGCTCATGCTGGATAACATACGTTTACCTGGTTCAATCGCATTGGCTTCTGCACCCACTAAACCATAAACATTAGGTACACCCGGTTTTGCTGAGAAGTCATCCATTTCATCATTTAATAACACACCGGTACCTGCGGCAACAAAGCCGGAACCAAACGGGTAGTTAATAGAAAGCGTGGCTGAGACACGGTTACCCTGTTTGTCTAATATTGAAAAGTGGGTTGTATGATTACCCCCCGAGTTATCTGCCACGCCTTTTAACTGGCTACTCGGTGTGGCTTTTTCAAAATCAATTTTTTGTTGTAGTGAGTCTGCATACTTTTTACTGATTAATTTTTGTATTGGCACATTTACAAAATCAGAATCACCCAAGTATTCTGCCCGATCACGATAAGCGCGACGCATGGCCTCTACCGTAACATGCACCCGGTTGGATTCAGAAAGTTGTTCTAAATTATATGCAGATAAAATATTCAGCATTTCAGCTAAGGCAACGCCACCCGATGAGGGAGGTGCCACCGAGGTTAAGCGGTACTCTTTGTATTGGCTAACAATAGGTTGACGCTCTTTAACCTTGTAAAACTTAAAATCTTTTTTGCTCCAGATACCTTTGGCTTTATTATTTTCTGTGATGAGTTTTTTCGCTACTTCTCCTGCATAAAAACCGGCATGACCTTTCCTTGCCATGGCTTCGAGCGTGTTAGCCAAATCGGCTTGTTTAATAATATGCCCAAGTGGTGGTACCTGGTTATTTTTTAAAAATATTTCCGCAGCGGCTTTTGATGACTGTAATGCTTTTAAACGGAAGCCTGCCATGCGACGGTATTCCGCTTTGACTTTAAAACCCTGGCGCGCCGCTCTTATTGCCGGCGCTAAACTTACTTTAAGAGGAAGCCTGCCATACTTTTCTGCGATATGAACCAGTGCAGCAGGTTCACCGGGAATACCGGCCGCGAGTGCACCATCAACAGATAAGCCTGGAATGACGTTACCGTCTTTATCCTGGTACATTTTTCGGTGTGCTTTTAAGGGTGCGGTTTCACGACCATCGATCATAATGTCTTTATTGGTTTTTTTATTATGTAATAACCAAAAACCACCGCCACCAATACCGGAACTATAAGGTTCAACCACGGCGAGTGTTGCACTGACTGCAACCGCCGCATCAAACGTTGCAACTGGGTGTGCCGAGGCAATGGCCGCCTGGGGTGGTTTATTTGCTGGTGCGGCAAATACGTTTGTAGATAAAAGAAAAAGTAATATGCTAGTTCTAAACATTACGCGCTTCCTGAAAAAGACATAATCAATTAAACCACAGAGGGCACGGAGCTTCACAGAGAATTTTTTGTTCTGTTCCACAAAAAAGCCTCTTAACGAGGCTTTGGTTATTTTCAATTTACGCAGATATTAATTTTTGGTACTTGAGTTGAAGTACATCTTTTGTTTCTTCATTGTCTGGATCAACAAAAATACAATCGACCGGGCAAACTTCGATACATTGTGGCTCATCAAAATGGCCAACACACTCGGTGCATAAATTAGGATCGATTTCATAAATCTCATCACCCTGGGTGATCGCTGAATTTGGGCACTCTGGCTCACAAACATCACAATTTATACATTCATCATTAATCAGCAGAGACATGAAAAAACTCCGTTACGGGCTAACTTAAAAAAGAAGCGTATATTAGCTTATTCTGTTATTTAATGCAGCAGCTACTTCTGCATGAACAAAGGGTGCCACATCACCACCCAGTACCGCAATTTCCCTTACTAAGCTGGAGGATATATAACTGTACTGTTCTGCAGGTGTCAAAAACATGGTTTCAATTTTTTCATCCAGGTGCCGGTTCATACTGGCAAGCTGAAATTCATATTCAAAATCTGAAACGGCGCGTAGTCCACGTAAAATCACCTGTGCATCCTGCTTTTTTACAAAGTCCACCAGCAAGCCATCAAACTGGAGTACCTCAACATTGGGGATATCTGCCAGCACTTGTTTGGCAAGCGAGACTCGCTCCTCGGCGCTGAAAAAGGGCTGCTTACCGCCATTTTGTCCTCCCGTTGCGACCGCTAAAATTACACGATCAAATATACGTGAGGCGCGTTGCAGCAGGTCGCTGTGTCCATTGGTAATGGGATCAAATGTACCGGGATAAATTGCGGTTATTTTCACAATGCTGGCCTTTTACCTGTTTTACTTTGCGCTATCACGCGATACACCATTTTAACGTATTAGCCTGATTAATTCGAACCTGGTAAAGAACGTTTAAGCGCGTTGAAATAAAAAATAATGCACTTCACCGGCGGTTTTATCTTTTAACATTTTCCAGTTACCGGGTAATTCTGGCAATGATTGCCGCTTTTCTATTTCAAGATATAACAAGGCATTGTCGCTCAACCAACCCTTCTCTTCTAATAGTGGAATAACCTTGCTCATAAACTCTAAATGATAAGGCGGATCAAGAAAAACCAGGTTGTATTTTTTTACCTCACGTTTTAAAAACTTAACCCCATCCATAGAGAATACTTCGGCTTTATCTTTTGCATTTAATAAAGCCAGATGCTCTTGCAAAACCTGGCTCACTTTTTTATGACTATCAACAAACGTCACAAAGCCGGCGCCACGAGAAAGCGCTTCTAAACCTAAGGCGCCACTGCCAGCAAATAAATCCAGCACCTGTGCGCCATTGATGGTAGGTGCTAACCAGTTAAAAACGGTTTCACGTACCCGGTCCGGCGTTGGTCTTAAATTTGGCGCATCGGGAAAGCGTAATTTTCGTCCACGCCATTCGCCACCGATAATCCTTAGTTGATTAGCACCTTTACTCATTACGTGAGCCAACAGTGACTGTCAGCATTTTATCTGGATCAATGCGGCGCTTAACGGCCTCTTTAATTTGTTCTACCGTTATTGCTTCTATGCGTTGGTTAAAATCTTTTAAATAACTTAATGGTAAATTATAAAAACCAATGACGGCTAAATAATTTGAAATATCGCTGTTACTATCAATGCGTAACGGGAAGCCCCCGGTAATATTTTTCTTTGAATGCAGCAATTCTTTTTCAGTTGGCCCATTACTTACAAACTCAGCTAAGGTTTCTTTTAATACTTTGATCGCTTCATCAGTTTGTTTATTACTGGTTTGCATACCCATAATAAAAGGGCCACGCTTTAGCATGGGAGCAAAATAACTATAACTACTATAAGCCAAACCACGTTTTTCACGAATCTCTTGCATAATACGTGAACCAAAACCACTACCACCTAAAATATGGTTCGCTACATAGAGGGTAAAATAATCTTCATCTTTACGATGAATACCTGGCTGCCCCATTAAGATATGAGTTTGAGTTGAAGGAAACTCCAAGTGGGTTGAACTGGCTTGCTGCAGTTCATTCACAACCGATAGACTTTCCGCTTTTTCGCCCTGTGGTAATTTGCCAACTATTTGTTCTGCCAGCGCGGCGGCTTTTTCTTTATCAACATCACCCACGATTGTCACCAAAGCATTTTTCGCGACATAATATTTTTTATAAAAATTTAATAAATCATCACGACTTAACTTCTTTATGCTTTCTTCTGTACCAATGCTAGGGATGGCATAAGGATGTCCTTCGTATAACTTTTTATAAAACGACTCACTGGCAAGGGTACCGGGTGATTGTTTGCGTCCCTCAAAACTAATTAAGCGCTGTTTGCGAACCCGCTCTAACTCTTTGGTATCAAAGCTTGGGGCGTTAATAATAGCTTGCATAGTCGAGACAGCCTTTGCCATCCATTTTTCATCGGTTAAGGTTCTTAAACTGATTTCAGCACTGTCTTTCGAGGCGCTTGCACCATAACGTGCTCCAATACTTTCAAAGCGCTCGGCAATATCATCAACAGTTAAAGTTTCACCTTCAAGTTTGGCACCGTGACTTAACATGCCGTTGGTTAACTTGGCCACCCCCGGTTGTGTTGCATCACGAACACTACCTGCATCAAATACAGCCTGAATATCTAGCATCGGTAATTCTGGGGCATAAACATATAAAACACGCACCCCATTACTGGTTTGCCACTCTTGAATATCAACATCTTTACTCGATTTGATTTCTTTAGATGCTGTCTCAGGTAAAAATATAAAAACTAGTGCTGTTATAATGACAAACACATAAATAATTAACGCTTTTTTATTTAAAGGTAACATTGATTAACTCGTTTATTGATATCTAAAATTAATGACGGGTAGATGTACTGGCTCGACGTTTTTTTGTTGTTAATGGTTGCGGATCCAATACGGCAACAGTCAGGGTGTCTTCGACTAAATATTTTTTAGCGACTTTTTGAATTTGTTCTGCCGTCACCTGGCGTATTCGTTTTGTGTATTCATCGTTTAGACGCCAGTCCAAGCCTGCCGTTTCTAACATACCAAGTTGCATCGCCTGGTAAAAAATAGAATCTTTTTCATACACTTTCTCAGCAATAGCCTGCGCCTTAATACGCTCAAGTTCTTTTGCACTAACTAACTCGGTTTTTACTTTGTTTAGTTCTTTATTAATTGCGTCTTCAAGCTGTTTAACACTGTATCCAGCCGCCGGTGTCCCATCAATTAAAAACAATTCATCCAGCCTTGAGAATATACCGTAACCAGTATCTGCATTGACCGCGATTTGTTGTTGACGCACTAACGATTTAGAAAACCGTGAGCTACTACCGCCACTCAAAACATAAGCTAAGACATCCAGCGCATAAGGCTCCCAGTCTTGTTTCGCTGTTTTGTACGAGGGCACCTTATAGCCCATCAACATGTAAGGTAAACGTGCTGGTGCTTTCACTGTTATACGACGTTGCCCTTTTTGCTCAGCATCAATACGTGGTTTAGCTTTTGCAATTTCTGACGGTTTCAGTTTGGCAAAATATTTTTTTGCCAATTCAAAAACTTCATCGGCATTGACATCGCCAACAACGATTAAGGTTGCATTATTGGGTGCATAAAATTTTTCATACCAACTTTTTAGATCAGCCACCTGCATATTTTCCAGGTCATTCATCCAGCCAATAATCGGTTGATGATAGGGATTATTGGTATGCGCGGTAGCATAAAACTGTTCCGAGGTTAAAGCGCTGGCTTTATCCTCTGTGCGGGTACGCCGTTCTTCCATTACAACCGCGACTTCTTTTTTAAACTCGTCTTCTGGCAATGTCAGGTTACGCATGCGATCAGCTTCCATTTCAAAACTGACATGTAAGCGGCTTTTTTCAAGTTGTTGGAAATAAGCGGTGAAGTCTTTACCGGTGAAGGCGTTTTCGCGGCCGCCGTTTTCAGCAATGATTCTTGAGAACTCACCAGCGGCATGTTTTTTCGTGCCTTTGAACATCATGTGCTCTAACACATGTGATACACCAGTAATGCCATTGTATTCATAGCTTGAACCGACCTTGTACCAGACCTGTGAAACGACCACCGGTGCACGATGATCTTCTTTAACCAGGACTTTCATGCCATTGTCCATTTTAAATTCATGAACCTCAGCGGACGCGGCAAATGCCAGCTTAACTGTTAAGGCACTCAGCAGAATGACCTTGGTGGCTAAACTCACCGTATTTGAAACATTGCAAAACCGTTTATTCATTAACTGTTTCCTTATTACTAAAATCGCTGTATTTCTCTCTTTATTCACTTACCACTCTAGTCCCAGCATATCATTTCATCTCATGACGATGCCCATGGCAATGACGGGATGTGGAGTAAATGATAGAATTGCACTTTATTATACTGAATTTCTACGACCGGCAAATCAATGTTTAGTTTCCTAAAATCCGATAAAAACAAAACCTCTTCAGAAGATGATAATTCCGCAGAAAATAACCAACCTGGTGGCCTGTTTACACGATTAAAACAGGGATTAAGCCGCACCCGGCATGGCTTAACCGATGGCCTGGCCAACCTGGTGCTCGGTGCCAAAAGTATTGACGACGAGCTGATGGAGCAAATCGAAGATATCCTGATCACCGCCGATCTGGGGATGGAAGCGACCACTCGAATTAGTCAAAACCTGCTACAAAAAGTCTCACGTAATGAATTAAAAGATGCCGAAGCATTATTCATCGCCCTGCATGATGAAATGCAGGCCATTCTTGCGCCAAGTGAACAACCTTTAGTTATACCACAACAAGATAGTCCTTACGTTATCCTGGTGGTCGGCATTAATGGTGCGGGCAAAACCACCACGATTGGTAAGCTGGCTAAACGCCTGCAAAACGAAGGGAAATCAGTCATGTTAGCCGCGGGTGATACTTTCCGTGCCGCGGCGGTTGAACAGCTCCAGGTTTGGGGTGAGCGCAACGACATTCCGGTGATAGCACAACATGATGGTGCCGACAGTGCTTCGGTTATTTACGATGCGCTGGAATCGGCTAAATCAAAAAATATTGATGTCCTGATTGCTGATACTGCTGGACGCCTGCATACCCAGACAAACTTAATGGAAGAACTGAAAAAAGTGAAACGGGTAATGGGCAAAGTCGATCCTGCTGCACCGCATGAAACCATGTTGGTACTGGATGCCGGTACCGGGCAAAACGCCCTTAACCAGGCAGAACAGTTTAACCAGGCAATGCAACTTTCCGGCATCACCCTGACTAAACTCGACGGTACCGCAAAAGGCGGGGTAATTTTTGCCATTGCCCATAAACTTGGATTACCGATTCGTTTTATTGGTGTGGGTGAAGGTATTGAAGACCTGCGCAGTTTTGTCGCCAATGATTTTGTCGATGCGTTGTTTGATAAAAACGACTGATGCACACTGTGCTGAATGTATTATGAAACAACACAGTAGTGTGGTAAAAATAAGCTCTTAATAATAATTAAAATTATAAACTTATGATTCGTTTTGTGAATGCCAGTAAACGCTACGACAGCGGCTTTGATGCGCTACAAAATGTGAACTTCCACATGGCGCCCGGAGAAATGGCGTTTTTAACCGGTCATTCAGGTGCTGGCAAAAGCTCGTTATTAAAACTGATTGCTTTACTCGAGCGTACAAGTCGTGGCCAGGTCATAGTTAACAATCAAAACCTGTCAAAAGTACCTCGCCGCCGCATTCCTTACTTTCGCCGTAATATCGGTATTATCTTTCAGGATCATCAACTTTTATTTGATCGTACAGTTTACGACAATGTTGCCTTACCACTAATTATTGCCGGCTATTCTCATCACGATATTGGTAAACGTGTTCGTGCCTCACTTGATAAAGTTGGCTTACTGAGTAAAGAAAAAAAATACCCCATTACTTTGTCAGGCGGTGAACAACAACGAGTCGGGATAGCGCGGGCGGTTGTTAACAAACCCCCACTGATCCTTGCCGACGAACCAACCGGTAACCTTGATCCTGAGCTATCTGCTGAAATTATGGGGCTATTCCAGGACTTTAGTGATGTTGGCGTCACCGTACTCGTTGCCACGCATGATATTGCATTAATTTCTCAGCTTCCTTACCGCGTATTAACTTTAAAAGAAGGCAAGCTGATTAACGATAGCCAAGCTAACTGATGAATACGCAAACTAAACAACGTGACAACCAGGCCCGCCCCGGCTTTATCACTTTATGCCGTTCTTACTTTATACGTCATATACAGGTGTTTTTTTACAGCCTCGGTCAGTTAAGCCGCACCCCGATTTCAAGCTTAATGACCTGCATGGTTATCGGTATTGCCATGGCCTTACCGACCGGACTTTATAGCTTGTTAAAAAACGCACAACAACTCAGTGGTGGCTGGGAAAGCACCGCGCAAATTTCTGTGTTTTTAAAAAACAATATTACCTCTGCACAGGCAAAAAAATTAAAGTCGGATATTACGCAATGGCCTGATGTGATTTCCGTGCACTATATTAGTCGTGAGCAAGCCTTAAAAGAATTTCAGGAATTATCCGGGTTTGGTAATGCACTGACCGCGCTCAACTCTAATCCATTGCCTTCTGTTTTGATTGTTAAACCAAAACTTTCCAAAACAAGCGAACGAGCAACACAACGCCTACTCAAAAAGCTGGTTAACCTGAGACAAACCGATAAAGCGCAACTTGATATGCAATGGGTCAGACGACTGTACGCTATTATGAATATTGTCGAGCGTGGTGTGCTTATACTCGGCGCCTTGCTTGGCCTGGCCGTGTTATTGGTGGTCGGCAATACGATTCGCCTGGCCATTCAAAACCGACGTAAAGAAATTGTGGTCATGAAACTGATTGGCGGTACCGATGCCTTTATTCGTCGCCCTTTTCTCTATACTGGTTTTTGGTATGGTTTCTTTGGCGGCATCATTGCCTGGCTGCTGGTCAGTTTTACCCTGCTCAGCTTAAGCACTCCCATCGAAAAATTAACCACCCTTTACCAAAACCAGTTCGAGCTCACCAATATGTCTTTTTTAACCACGCTGACTTTGCTTTGCCTTAGTATTTTACTGGGCTTAGCCGGCTCGTGGTTTGCTGTCGGCCGTCACTTACGGGATATTGAGCCGCAATAAGCCCTAAAAAAACTAAACTTTGACTGCTTTGTTACCGATAACAATTAAACAATGGTTACCTTAAAATAAATAAACGATTAAAAGTATGACTGAAAAAACGACGCGTATTCTTATTGTCGACGGCTCTACCGTCTCTCGACAGATTTTGTCTCGAATATTAAATGATGAAATGGAAGACGTTGAAGTTGAGAGTTGCAAAAGCGGCAAGGAAGCGATTAAAAGACTCGAGGACAATAATTACGACCTGGTAACCACCGCGCTAATGTTGCCCGATCTGGATGGCTTAGCTTTATGCCGTAGCATTCGCAATTCCAGTGCTCATAAATATACTCCTGTTATTGTTGTTTCTGGCGATGCCGATGAACGCCTGTTGCAGGAAGGGTTTAAGGCCGGGGTCACTGATTATTTTGATAAATCATATGGCTATAAGGCATTTGGCGTATTCATAAAATCGTTTGTGCAACGCAACTCAAACCTGGTGGGACACGTCTTATTTATTGAAGACAGTAAAACCGCCGCCGCGGTAATCTGTAAAATTTTAGAAAAACACGGATTAAAAGTAACTCACACCGATTCTGCCGAGCAGGGTATGACGTTACTTGAAAAGCAGCACGACGACCCCGACAGTAATGAACCCTTTGACCTGGTAATTACAGACTTTTATCTAAAGGGTGACCTGACCGGTGGTGATTTGCTCTACGCGATTCGCACTCGCTTCCAATACTCACAGCAAGAGCTACCGGTACTGGTCATTACCGGGAACGATGATCAAAAAACCCAGGTCGAAGTCTTTCATGCAGGCGGCAATGACTTCGTCACCAAGCCTATCTTAGAAGAAGTCATTATGGCCAGGATACGGCTGCTGCTCACTATCCACCAGCAATTTGAGACATTGAAACAACAGGCAGAAGACATGCGCTGGATTGCCGCCACCGATAGTCTTACTGGAGCGCGTAGTAAACGCTACCTGGTCGATAACGGTGAGGAATATATTCAAAATACCGCAAACCAGACTGTCTGGGCCATGCTGATTGATATCGACTTCTTCAAAAAAATTAACGATACCCTCGGCCACATTACCGGTGATCACGTGCTGGCTGAACTGGGAAGCAAACTGAATAAATCATTCCCGAATGATATGGTCGTTCGCTTTGGCGGGGAAGAGTTCTCTGTGCTGGCAAAAAACCTGACCAAGGCTGAGGCTCTGAAAAAAGCAGAAAAATTGCGCAAAGAGATACAGAAGTTAAATCCCGCAGATGTCCCTCTCACCATCAGTGTCGGCCTGGCCAGTACACAAGACCACCCCGATGCGAATTTAACCCAGTTCCTGGCCATGGCAGACAAGGCGCTATACCACTCTAAAGAAACGGGCAGAAACCGTGTTTCAGTCAATTTTTCTGAGGGTATTCAGCTCTCCCCGCTGCATTCAGATTAATAAAATAATTCACATATTTTTAAAATTACAAACAAAATCAATAACTTAGTTTTTCCCCTGAATTGAACTTATTCAAAAATTGGCACTCTTATACTGCGAGTGCTAATATTGGGTAGCGCTTATATTGATTCATAGAAGCAAGGGGTTAGACATGAGCAAGAGCCTTCAATTACAGTTTGCAGTACCATCGGACAGCCTGGAGTCATACTTACAGGCCGCGCGTAACATTCCCATCTTGAGTGCAGAAGAAGAGCGTGAGCTTGCGCTGCAGTTACAAGAACAGGGCGATCTTGAAGCCGCTCAAAAGCTGGTTTTATCACACCTGCGTTTTGTTGCTCACGTTGCACGTAGCTACAGTGGTTACGGACTGGCGTTAGCCGATCTGGTTCAGGAAGGTAACATTGGCTTAATGAAAGCGGTTAAACGTTTTGATCCTAGCGTTGGTGTCCGCCTGATTTCATTTGCGGTGTACTGGATCCGTGCTGAAATCCACGAGTTTATATTACGTAACTGGCGTATTGTTAAAGTTGCGACAACCAAAGCGCAACGTAAATTGTTTTTCAACTTACGTAGCCAAAAGAAACAACTTGGCTGGTTTAACGATGAAGAAGTGAGTTCCGTTGCCAATGAACTGGGCGTTAAACGTACCGAAGTTCTGGAAATGGAAAAACGCTTAAGTGGTTTAGATATTGGTTTTGACGGCCCGGATGATAATGATGAAAATGTATCACCTGCCCCGGCTAATTACCTGGAAGACACCAGTCATGAACCCGCTCAATTAATTGAGCAAGCAAACTGGTCTGAGAACCAGGAAACACGTTTACATAATGCATTGAAAGATTTAGATGAACGTAGCCGTGATATTCTGCAACAACGCTGGTTAACCGACAATAAATCCACATTGCATCAGTTAGCTGATCAATATAGTGTTTCTGCAGAACGGATACGCCAACTTGAAAATAATGCGATTAAGAAATTAAGAAACATTATTGGTGAAGCGGCATAACTTCAGCAACATTTCACAAAAAAGCCTCTTTAATTTAAAGAGGCTTTTTTATTGGTGTACGTTAAATACTTAAGCCAGCAATTCCCTAACCCTTTTTAACAAACTGCCAATGCGATAAGGTTTATGTAATATATTTTCATGTAAATGGCTATTCTTGTGATCTTCGCTGTTTTCGCCGGTATAACCGCTTGCCATTTGAATTTTAATTTCAGGATATTTTTCTTCTACAATTGCTGCCAATTCATAACCATTCATATTTGGCATGACGACATCAGATAATAAAAGATTAATAGACTCTTGCTCCAGTATCTCTAAAGCTTGAGCTCCACTTTCTGCAGTAAATACATTATAACCATTGCCTGATAGTATTTCTGAGCACAAACTTAACAAAGGAACTTCATCATCAACAACCAGTATCGTTTCAGAACCATGTTGATGTTTAACCTCGGGATGGTCATCTTGCTTGTTCTCTTCAAGATTAACATCAATAACACTCGGGAACATAAGACTGAATGAAGTACCAACACCAACTTCAGAATCAATTTTTATCTCACCACCCGCACGCTCTACAAAACCATATACCTGGCTTAATCCTAACCCGGTGCCTAAATCACCTTTAGTTGTAAAAAATGGGTCGAATATTTTTTCTTTTTCTTCTTCACTAATGCCGCAACCATTATCAGTAATAGTTAGACTGACATACTTTTTATCATCAATAAAAATATTCCTGGTTTTAATTTCCAGGTCACCCTTACCATCCATTGCATGACTGGCGTTGATGCATAAATTAACAATAACATTTTCCAGGTCACCACTATCAACTTTGATAGGCCATATATTTTCTTCAAGATCAAAAATTAAGTGAATGTTAACGGTTAAGGTTTTTTCGAGCATGTTTTGCTCGCTATTAATTATGTCATTCAGATCCACCACTTCAGAATCTGTCATTCGCTGGCGAGAAAAACTTAGCAGCTTACCGGTTAATTTGGCACCTCGGTTTCCTGCTTCATAAATTTCATGAATATAATCTTGTAGTACCGGGTCATCATCTAATTTAGCTTTTAACAATTCTGCATATCCTAAAATAACCCCCAGCATGTTATTATAATCATGAGCGATACCCCCGGTTAACTTGCCTAATGCATCCATTTTCTGGCTACGATGCAATGCATGCTCGATGATTTTCCTCTCGGTAATATCAGTAACTGTGCCAACATAACCAATTATATTTCCGTTGATATCTTCTTCAGCTAAGGCCTGACCTAAAACCCATCTAATTTCGCTGCCATTCTGGAATCGATATTCCAGTTTAAAATCGGTATCGTTATTTACAAAATCATTCCATGCAGAAAAAACTTTTTCCTGGTCTCCAGCATAAATTGCACTAGCCCAACCTGTACCTAATGCTTCAGTAAACTTCATGCCGGCAATGTCACACCAGGTATCATTAACATACAAACAGTTCCCTTTCATATCGGTATAAAATAATCCAACCGGTGCCATGGTCGCCAGTATTTTATATTTCTTCTGATTAAACGCGACTTCTTTTTGTAACTTGTACTGCTCAGTAATATCGTTAAAAACTAGCACCATACCAAGAATATTTTCGTCCTTGTCTTTTATCGGTGCTGCAGAATCAGCGATGTGATATTCATCACCACTCTTCGAGCGCAAGGTTGCTTCATTACTAAGGTAAACTGTATTACCTGTTTTCATTACCTTGTCGATTGGATTTTGTATTTCTTTTCCGGTACCCACATCGATAATTGGGAAAACTGATCGAATCGACAAGCCGATAGCTTCTTTATTTGAATAGCCGGTTAATCTTTCAGCCACTGGATTCATGCGAACAACCTTACCTTTCACATCCGTGGTGATTACAGCATCACCGATACTGTTTAATGTTTGAGACAAATGCAATCTTTGCGAATTAATTTTATCAAATTGCTGGCTCAGACTTCTTTTCATTTTGTTAATCGCGTCAACCAAAAAATCCAGTTCATCTTCTTTTCTATCGGATCGGGATAATGACAACACCTCATCACCGGAAAGTGATTGCTCATTTGATAAAAAGTTGGAGATTTCAGAAATATGCCGTGTGACTAATTTATAAAAAATGAATAATATAAAGACAGCAACTATTAATGTCTTAACAAAGTTACTTAACAATATAAGAACTGCACGATCAAGAACATGCTGGTAAACTTTATCCAGTGATGCTTTAACTACAAGAGAGCCTATATTATTTTCCTTATTATTGGCAGTGTAGGTAAGGGGGAATTTTCGTTCTACTATATTACCAGCATCAGTATTACCTACAGACATCAGTAATTCATCCTCTTCATAAACAGCAACATATCTCACTGCCGATAGTTCGAGTAAATTTTTCAGCGTGATATTTAATTCATCACTATCAAGTACCCAAACACGTGAAGCGATGCTTGTAAGCTGTGTTTTCTCAATTTGTTGGAACACATCGTAAACTGCATTTTTTTCACGTGAATACTCCGTGTATATCTGTAACCCTGAAGTGAAAAACGACAGGACAGTACTGGCTAAAATCACATAAATACCAATCCGGCGGGCAAGCGGGCTATCTATAGTTCGAAAAAAATTATTCATCGCTTATTAATGATCCTTTTTTTCTTTTAAAAATTTTTCTTGTAATTTTTTATAACTGCCATCTTTTTTCATATTTAATAATGCACTTGACATTTTTGGCACCAGGGCAGCATGTTTTTTATGTAAATAAATATACATTTCCTTGGATGCCAGGGCAGGCTTAAGCATATTTACGTTCTGAAGTTGCAATAATTCAATTTCATCATGCCCCCCCCAACGCTCATAAATAATATAATCCGTTCTGTTTTTTTTCAGCAAGTTAAACAACTGGTTGGCATTTCTTGTTTTTGTTACGTTTGCAGATTTAGGCACGTTTTTTTCTAATATTTTCCAGCCATTAATAAATGAAACGTTTTTCTCGGCCAGGCTTATCCAGCCTTTATCAAGGTTAATTTGTTTTTTAGAATAAACCACAAAATCCCAGTTCATGATTTTTTCATTGACCATAACCAGATTAGGATAGATTTTATCAATGCCTTTTATTCGGCTCATTTCTCCATCAATAACGCCGGCATTGATAGAACGTAAACCACGCTCCGCTGGTTGCCGATTAATTATCAGTTTATAACCAATACGCTTTAATGCTTCGCGCGTTACTTCATCCATAAAACCATCATGCTTGCTGGTATTCAATGGTGGTTGCCCGGTTACATTAAAGACCAGGCTATTTTCAGCGAAAGCACTTGTTTGCAAGGAAGAAAATGTTATCGATACAAAAAAAAGTACTAATTGTTTATTTATTCTCTTAAAATATTTCATTTTACGAACCATAGCCTTCTTTATAGAGACAAACTATTAACATATTAAACAACACTTCTATCTTTGTGCCATTACATCAATTCTTCACCAGGACCTCGACAACGGATAACTCTGTCGCTAAAAATTTAACCGGATCATGCTCCGAGACAGTATTGCAACCAGCCTGGCCAGCAAACTATGCCAATAATGAGGCATATTGCACTTCATCATCGAGAACCTAAATAGGTTGATTCAACATTGGATTATTATAGGTTTTATAGGGTGAGTAGAGACATATGTACCATTAATATATTACTAAAATTAACATTCAGTCACATTTATTTCTTTTCAGCTTTATTGTCCAGCTCTTCGATGTTTTCAATTTCAGACTGAACACGTGCTTCTTCTTTATTTAATGATTGTGACAATTTATACATTTCATTTTTGAGTCGTTGTTCACCTTCCTTTTGACCACCTTCATACATTGAGGAAAATTCACCCATCATACTTTCAATGTTATCGGTTGCAGTCGTTAAACGTGTTTGTAATGACGCATTTTCCATGCGCAAGGCTTCATTTTCTTTTCTTAATATCAGTTCACGGGAATCCCTGTCATCATTTGTAACTTCACGCCCTTTCAGGGTTAACATTCCCACATAATCATTAACTAATCCGTTTATATCATTGAATGTTAATATTAACTTGCTGGTATCTTTACTGATCGATACATTGATTAAATGCTCATATAATTTTTGTTCATCATTAATCAATAAGTCCACATTAATATTTGCATTTTTATCATCGAGGTTTAATTCATCCCTAAAATGAGCAGATAATTTATCCTTGTGTGTGGCCAGCATGGTTTTTCCATGCGCAACTAATTCTCGTGCGTCTCTACCTTCTTTTTTTGTTTTATAAATATAATAAATTACCCCGCCAACCAAAACCAATAGCAAGGCGCCACCAAGTTGGGCAAAGATTATGGTCAAACTTAATAAGAATTCACTCATTGGATTTCTTATCGCCGTTATCTTTATCTAGATCATGATCAACTACATCTGATTCCTGCGCCATTTCATCTCCAAGTTCAGCTGACAATTTCTGTTTACGCCGTTTCAAATATAAATAGCCGCCAGTGAATGAAAGGATAAGAATCAAGTTAACCACAACAACCGAGATAATAATAAAGGTCCAGTTAAGCTCAGACTCTTTATCCTTAGTTTGTTCATTTTTATTATTTGCTGCGGTTTTGTCCTTTTTCTTATCTACTCGTTTCTTTTTCTCAGTAGCAGGTTTAACTTCGGCAGTGGTTTTTAACGGCTTATTTAACGGGCTTAATTTTACTGAGCCCTGTTGTACTGCCAGGACTTTGCTAAAACTCATTGACAGCGGTTTACCATCGGCCCTGGTTGCTTTGATGTTTAAATCAAACATGGATTGATGAAACTGACTATCAATATCCACACTCCAACTATCGCCTTGTTTAATTAACTCATGTTTAGTTTTATCCTTTAAAACAACATTAAGCTTGATTGAGTCAGCGCGGACTAAGTTTGAATATGGCGTAACTTCAACCCGGTATTTTCCATTATCCTGCTTAATATTTACTTCGGCTGGCGCTGCATAAACTTTTACCTGGTGGCGCATTTCCCTTTGTGTCGTCGGGCTTTTTGCCTGAATTACCAGTTCGTTATTTCCTGCTTCAAATATCGGGGCGAGCTGTACCGAATAAGCCGTGCTATTACCCGTCAATTTCGTCATCGGGTAGCTTCTGGGTGTCGAGTTCCCGGGTTTTCTGGTTAATTCAAAATTAAATTTTGATAATAAACGTTGATCTGAGAGTGGTTTATTATCTTCATACAATGCTGCGGTCACATTTAGCTTGTCCCCCAACATCAAATAACCTGGCAGCTGATTCACTTTCAACTTAAGGTTAGTTGCAACAACAACCCGGTTATTCGGATCAAGCGGTGCCATTATTTTCCACTGGCCATGCTGCGGTTTCTTGATCGTAATCAAGTCATAGCCTTCATCACTGAACCATTTAAGACTATCGGAGCTTGTTTTCTTATCCCAGGTTCTTTTGCCTGGTGTCACGATTTTGGTCGGATTTGCTTTATCTTTATTAAAGACCAGCAATGTCATGTCATTAATATTTGCATCGACATTAAACCGGTTATCTTTTAGCGGAATAGTGTCCAGTGAAGCGGATTGTTC
>CAMYJG010000043.1:20172-51190 GCA_947258695.1 uncultured Ectothiorhodospiraceae bacterium
ATTGTATGGATACGCACTTTTGCTTTTTCTAATGCAGGCAATATCTCTTTTAAGATTTTTTTTCTTGATACCTTATCCAGCTTATCATCCTGGCTCACATCAACATGGCCATCTGTTAATAAAATAAGATTACGCTTATAACGTGGATCAGGCTTTTTCCAGTCGAAACTGGCTTTGCGCAACGCATTTTCAATATTGGTATATAAGCCAACCGAATTAATTTTTTTAGACTGCGCGCGCGCTAACTCTCGCCAGCTTTCATTAACGGGACCAATTTTGACAGACATGTTTACCTGTTTGCCAAAATTCCAGATACCTGCTTTTGATTGTTTAGGGATTAAACCCGCCAACAAACGTACAGCGGAGCGCCGTAAATTGTTTGGATCGGTTTTTTTCATACTGCCGGATATATCGACGAGTATCCGCAAGTCGGTGGTGACAGGAGTTTTGGCTTTAACTGATTGTGAGGTTAAATCGCTGGCATGGCTGTGGTTTGCCGATATCAGAGACAATATTAACACTAAGCATGTGGCTGACTTATGCAAATAATCACAATGCAGATCTAGATGGTTTCTATTTCGCACGGCAGTACTGCTCCCCAAGCTAATGCCTAGCTTAAGAATAGCATAATTTCAATAAAAGCAAAGACTTAAGTATAATTTCTAGAAATAACTGAAGTTTTCTTTACTAAATATATAATATATATAGATATGCTTATTATTTATACGTATAAATTTAAAAATTGGGCAAAAAAAAAGCCCTGTTTAACACAGGGCTCTTTATAGAATCTCTTGATGCCTGGCTTTTTTAACCTAAAAATATCACCGATAAAAAGCTTAACCATGCAAAAACGATTAACCCAATAATAATTGCCATTGGTAAATTCTGAAACGTGAACAAGTCTTTCATGTGGGTATCCTCAAATCGTCTAACACACTCAGTTAATAAGCGAATTCTAATGTACTCACCGGGCAACATCAAGCTTTTGACCGTTAATTAGGCGGACTTTCGGCTTCTCGCTTTTCTGTTGCGTTTTCTAGCTTTCTAGTTGGAATACGAACGTCATCATCATCCATTAAAATGCGATGCGCAGGTCCTTCCATGTCATCAAACTGGCCTGTTTTAACCGCCCAGAGGAAGCCCCAGATTGCGACACCCAGTACCAGCAGTCCTAATGGGATGAGTATGTAAAGTATTTCCATCTGCTAAGTATACGTGGTCTGAAGAGCGGGCAACATATCCACTGTCAGGCTAAACATCAACCGATTTATTCAGTCGCAATGCATTCAATACCACAACTAACGAGCTGGCCGACATGCCGATAGCGGCCATCCACGGTGCGATATAGCCCATCGAAGCCAATGGCAGTGCCAATACATTATACAGCAATGCCCAGCCCAGGTTTTGATGAACAATCTGTAAACTTCGCTGTGCCATCTTGATGGCGTCCACCAGGTGTGGCAAATGCTCAGACAATAACACCATGTCAGCGCTGGCCTGCGCCAATTGTGTACCACCGCCCATCGCAATCGAAACCTGGGCAGCAGCGAGCACCGGGGCATCATTCACACCGTCCCCGATCATCGCCACTATTTCACCCTGATTTTGTAGCTGATGAATAACCGCCAGTTTATCTTCGGGTTTCATGCTGTGGCGAGTTTGTTCAATACCAACATGTTCAGCAATGTATGCGACAGCAGCTTCATTATCACCACTCACCAGCCAGACTTTTTTCCCTAACGCCTTGAGGGCCTGGATTGAATCAGCGGCCTGTTCTCTGAGTTCATCACCAAGATAAAATACTGCTAATACATTTTTATCATTCGCCAAAAATATTTCTGTTGCATGTAGTGATTGCGTGCTTAATGTTGCTGGCATCACATCATTAACATAGGCGGCACAACCCAACCGATACCGAGTACCCTTGATAATACCTGTCACACCCTGTCCCGGTATTGCTTCAATTTTTTCTGCGCTCAGCGAATTTTGACTCGATGCCTTATGTAAAAATACTTTTGCTACCGGGTGCTCTGATCCCAGTTCTAATGCGGCAGCAATATCGATACTTTGCTGTTCATCAAACTCGTCCAAGCACTGCATGCTTTCGAGTGTCAGTCGACCTTCAGTTAAGGTACCTGTTTTATCAAATACCACGTGTGTCACTTTTGCCAGCGTTTCCAATGCGTGGCCACGTGTTGTTAATACCCCTAAACGGGTTAATGATCCTGTCGCTGCCGTCATTGCTGCCGGAGTTGCCAGTGACAATGCACAGGGACAGGTAACGACCAGTAAAGATAATGCAATCCAGAAAGCCTGATCGGGATCATGCTGCCACCACCATGCTGCAACCGCGCTGACTAATACTAATAAGAAGGCGACAAACACCCCTGCGACTTTGTCTGCCGTTTTTGCGATGCTGGGTTTTTCTGTCTGCGCACGATCGAGTAAACGTTGAATAGATGCCAGTACCGTGTCTTCACCAAGCTTCTCTACTTCAATAACTAACGGGCTGGATATATTAACCGTGCCACCAATCACCTTATCTGAAATCGTTTTAGCTAGTGGGTGACTTTCACCGGTTAACAATGACTCATCGATACTACTACGACCTTCAACAATAACCCCATCTGCAGGGATGCTATCGCCTGGTTTAATACGCACCCGGTCACTTAACGCTAAGTCTGAAACAGCCACCGTTTCATCACCATCTTCGGTAATGCGGGTTGCCATGGCCGGTAAAAGTTTTACTAACTCTTCAGCGGCCTGCCCTGCTTTTTGCCGGGCGCCCATTTCAAGAAAACGGCCCGCGAGTAAGAAAAAAGTAAACATGGTGACCGAATCAAAATACACCTGGCCGCTTTGTGTAATCGTCGCCCAGCAACTTGCGGCGTAAGCCAAACCAATGGCCAGGGACACCGGCACATCCATACCCAGTTGACGCACCTTTAAATCACGCCAAGCAGAGCTGAAAAAAGATCGTGCAGAATAAAATACAACCGGCGTTGCAATCACCAGACTGACCCAGCGCATGAAGTGCTCAAGCCCGGCATCCATGCCGGAATAATCACCGGCATACAGTGCAACTGCAAGCATCATTACTTGTACTGCACCTAAACCTGCGATAGCTAAACGTTTAAGTGCGCTGGAACGTTCTTTCTTATAAACAGCCTCTTGTCGCCCGGCATCAAAGGGATGTGCCAGGTATCCAATCGATGAAATCGCTTTTAAAATATCACTTAATTTTATCTGGCTGTCATCCCAACGTAAGCGGGCACGGTGTGTTGAATAGTTCACCCGAAACTCAATAACACCGGGTAATGCACTAACGTGTCTTTCGTTTAACCAAACACATGCAGCACAAACAATACCTTCAAGAATAAGAGAGGCTTGTTTTATATTTTTTTCATCTGTACTGACAAAACTTTTTTGTAACTCAGGCTTATCGTATAAGCTGAGCTCTTGCAGTACATCAGGTAATACGGCACGTGCTGTCGGAGAGGTTTCGGTTCGGTGTTGGTAAAAACTGGTTAAGCCGCCATCAACAATTGCTTTTGCCACCGCCTGGCAGCCGGGACAGCACATAGCTTCTTCTTTACCATTTATTTTAACAAGGTATGAGCTATTCTTGGGAACAGGCAGACTGCAATGAAAACAGTGTTGTTCATTATTACCTGTCATAGTGTTTTCCGTTAGCTCTGTCATTGCGCGTCCAGAAGATTGTTGGCAAACAATCTGAAGAAGTACTCCCGGGGTGAGCAATAGCGCGGCAATCTTTGCCTACTGAGCATCAAACATGAGATTGCTTCAGTCACTTTGTTCTTTCGCAATGACCGGCTTCTCTTTAACAATGGTCTTAGCGCGGATTTCGTGTTCATCATTACCTTTGTGAATATTCAATACTAGGTCCCAGTTACCCGGTTCTGTTAAAGTAATACTTTGTTGATATACACCCGGTTCAATTTCCTGCATGCTAAAACTAACATCCAGTTTGCTATCTGCTGGCCGTAAAAATTTACCTGTTACTTTTGCATCTGTAATGGCCTGTTGTTTATCGTTTTTAATTTCTACCCTGAAAATGACTGGTTTATTTACCGTTGCTTCACCTAACCAGCCTTTACGAATAGTCCAGTTTCGAGATTTTTGTGTTTCAAAGCGCTTTTGATATTCAACGTATTGCTCATACTTTTGGTGGTAGTCATGACTGACTGTACCTGGAAAATGTGAGCTGACTTTGCCGCCTGATTGCGGAGCAGGTAATAACATTTTAGCAATATCTGAATCCATTCCCTTAGTAGCAAACATAATGAAAAAAGAATCCATAATAATAAGCACAACAAAAAAGATAACTATCGCGGCTGGCGCCCAGTGAAAACCAAATCCTTGCTTACCAGCCTGGCGTCGCATGTCTCTTTGCGATGTAATAATGCCTAATATATATACGCTAACAAGATAAAGCGCGATGTGAATAGCAAAAACATCGGCACCGGGCCAGGTAAAAATAGATATCGGAACATAGGTAGCGACGACCGCAAATGCCATAACCACGGCCACCATTTTTCCCGACATATTACTGACCTGGTACATAACAATAAAAATCACAGCAATAGCGAAAACACCGCCTAATAATGTTACTAATATATTCATATTACTTGAGTTCCTAATCTATTTTCTATTTAACTGTTTTTCAGGCACATAAAAAACATTTTGCTGAATAATTTTTTCATTTATCTCACTATCAGCCGGCGTCATAACAAAATTAAATTTAGTACGACTCTGTGATACCGCTGAAGGCGACAGCCTGACTTTAGCAATTAACTTTGTGCTATGTTCAGCTGCCAGTTTTATTTCACTGAATCGCCCCATATCAAGCTCAGCACCATTTAGCCCTTGCAGTGCTATTCGATAACTGATTGGCTTTGTGGTTTTATTGTTTATTTTAATATCATACCTGTTTTGTACACGCCCATCTGACAATGTTACTGATAACGGTTGGCGGATTTGTTGTACTAACATCTCTACCTCGGTACGGTTTGCTACACTCCAAACCAGTACCACAATAGTCAGCAATAAGGTAAATGCATAGCCGATATTCTTTGCTTTAAAGAGATTGGTCTTTTCACCCTTTAATGCATGTTCTGAAGAATAACGAATCAGTCCCTGTGGAAACTTGATCGAGGTCATAATGGTGTTACATGCATCGATACATAAAGCACATGATGTGCACTGATACTGCATACCATTTCTTATATCAATACCGGTCGGGCATACCTGTACACAATAACCACAATCTATACAATCACCAATAGAAGCATTATCTCGCTCTGCTGATGTCATTAAACCTTTTCTAGGTTTTTGCCTCCCATTTTCACGCTCACCGCGTGCTTCATCATAAGCGACGATTAAGGTATCCGAATCAAACATGACTGCCTGAAACCGTGCATAAGGACACATGTAAGTACACACCTGCTCACGTGCCAGACCCGCCATAACATAGGTGGTTAAAGTTAAGAACAAAGTTGTTGCGTAAGCGGCAAAAGGTGCATCACCACCGAGCATTTGTGTAATTAGTTCAGGAGCATTACCCCAGTATAGCGTGAATGATAAACCGGTAAGCAAGGCAACAATAAGCCAAAGAAAATGAGTTAACCCCATTTTTATCGCTTTCTCATTTGACCATGGCGCTTGATGGAGCTTTATTCGTGCATTGCGCTCACCCTGAACCAGTTTTTCTATAAAAATAAAAACATCTGTCCATAAAGTCTGAAAACAAAAGTAGCCACAGAAAACCCGACCTGCCAGCCCGGTAACAAAAAACAACAAGAATGCTGCAATCAGAAGTATGCCGGCGAGCCAGAAGATATCCTGCGCATAAACAACTAAATCAAAAATATAAAAGCGGCGACCATCAATATCAAACAGAACCGCCTGGTCAGGTCCCACCTCTCTGTCCCAACGTAACCAGGGCAAAAGGAAATAAACGGAATAAGCAAGAATAAGGATACTTGTTTTAATAGTACGGTATCGCCCTTTTACCGAGCGCGGAAAAATTTCAATGCGATCCTGAAATGGTGATTCCGACATAACGATGGCTATCCTGTAACAATCCTTAATATTTTCATCATAAAACCTTTTTCCAGATACTAAAAAGAGGATGTGTATTTAAAACACACATCCTCTAATAAATTACGTTCATCAAAAACGATATCACGGACACCGAGAAGCCTGAGAACAAGGCAAAAAGTTATGAAAACGCGGAGCTTACAATTAGTAAGTGAGCAGTTTGAATAACTTTTTTACGCAGTTATCAGGCTTCTCGTTTTTCGTGATTTACTTACCACCAGCTAACTGATGAACATAGAACGTCAACATCTTAATCTCAGCTGCTGTTAAACGATCTTTCCAGCCCGGCATTTCGCGAGACTTACCATTTTTTATCAGGTCACTAACTGCAGCTTTTTTTGCATCGAAAGTATCAGCACCTGTTACATCGGCAATCGTCCAGATTTTATCAGTCAGGTTAGCAGAACCCATTGTGATTATACCTTTCGCGTCAGCACCATGACATGCAGTACAACCACCGTCATTATTAAATACCGCTTTACCACGCTTGGCCGCAGATGCATCAGTAACGTCACCCGATAAACTTAAAACATATACTGAAACATCAGAGATTTGTTTTTCAGTGAGTCGTGATTTAAACCCGGGCATGGCTCCCATGCGGCCCTTTACTATGGTTTCCTGAATATTGCTAAAGCTACCACCCCACAACCAGGCATCGTCTAATAAGTTTGGATAATAACCAATTACGCCATCACCACCCGCCTGGTGACATGCCGCACAGTTATCAGCAAATAATACTTTTGCTGCTGAGTATGCAAACGCGCTTTTTTCTTCATCTGCCGCAATCTGCTCAAATGTTGAAGCGTTAATATCTTTCAGATATTTTGCCTGGCTTTCACGTGCTAGCTGCATTTCTTTTAACAATAAAGAACGTGTATTCCAGTGCGTTGTTTTTGTTTTACCTTCAGATGTTGTATAGGTAATTTCGTTCATTACACCTTTGGTGTAATCTTTACCAACAGGCCATGCTGGAAATAAAACCCAGTAAATAATGGCAAATACCACTGTTGCATAAAATGTCCATAACCACCATGTTGGTAATGGATTATTGAATTCCTGTATATCACCATCCCACGCGTGGCCGGTGGTTTGTACAGTCGGTTTAGTTTTTTCACTGCTCATCTTTTATATCCTTACTCTGTCCGTTCTCATCTTCATCTTGAAACGGAATATTCTTGTAAGACTCAAGCCGTTTACCACGTTTACGATTTGTAAAAACATAAACAATAATGAATACAAATGTAATCGTAAATAATACCAATACAAACGGCTTGGTATTTTCCATATGAGTAAACCAGCTAAGCCATTCAAACATAGTGATTTACCTATCTTATTCCTTATACAAATTAACGGAAGTCCGCAAAATGACCTTCGTCAAATTTGCTGAAATCAACCATGGTACCCAGCATCTGCAGGTAAGCAACCATTGCATCCATTTCAGTAATGTCATCTGCATTACCATCATAGTTACCTGTTTTTGCCTGGGCTATCAGATTCTTTTCTGCATGAAGAATATTCAGCTTTTTAGCAATTTCTTCACCGAAGCGTTTTACATTAGCTTCATACTCTGCTGTTGTTTCAGAATAAGGAACACCAACCATCTTTAATGCACGCATACGATCAGCAATATCTTTATATTTTAAAGGCTCCATCAACCATGGGTAGTTCGGCATAATAGATTCTTTAACCACTGAACGTGGTGCAATTAAATGCTGTACGTGCCATTCATTTGAATATTTTTTACCAACACGCGCAAGATCAGGACCTGTACGTTTTGATCCCCATTGGAACGGGTGATCAAATTTAGATTCTGCGGCCAGTGAGTAGTGGCCATAACGCAAAGCTTCATCACGGAATGGACGAATCATTTGTGAGTGGCAGGTATAACAACCTTCACGTTGGTAAATATCACGTCCACGTAGTTCAAGCGCAGAATAAGGACGAATAGTTTCCTTGTTATCTACTTTAACTTCTTCGATAGTGCTATCGATGAAATACAATGGAACGATTTCAACCAGCCCGCCGATACTGATCACAATTAGTGTCAGTACGATTAGCAAGCCAGCATTAGTTTCTATGGATTCATGCTTCATTAATCAAATCTCCAGTTAATTAAGCATTTGCCAGCTTGGCGGCAATTTTTGCTTCAATTTCAGTTCGTTCTTTCTTTGCCTTACGAATCGTCATCAGGGTGTTATAGCCCATCAGAATAGTACCGAGTAAGAACAAACCACCACCAATGGCACGAATGACATATGGTTGATGTAAGAAACTGACTGTCTCAATAAAGGTGTAAGCCAGGTTACCGTACTCATCAAATGCACGAAGTAACAAGCCTTGACCGATACCTGCAACCCACAACGCACTGATATAAAGAACGATACCAATCGTTGCTAACCAGAAGTGAGTAAAGATCAATTTTTCACTATACATTTTAGTTTCCCACAGACGTGGAATAAGGTGATAGAAAGAACCAAAACTGATCATGGCAACCCAGCCTAAGGCACCTGAATGTACATGGCCAATAGTCCAGTCAGTGTAATGTGATAACGCATTTACACTTTTCAATGACATTAACGGGCCTTCGAAAGTTGACATACCGTAGAACGATAATGATACAACCATGAAACGGATAATTGGATCGGTACGTAACTTATCCCATGCACCTGATAGTGTCATGATACCGTTGATCATACCGCCCCAGGATGGCATTAATAATAAGATAGAGAAACCAGCTGCTAAGGTTGAAGTCCAGTCTGGTAATGCAGTCCAGTGTAAGTGATGACCACCCACCCACATGTATAAGAAGATCAGTGCCCAGAAGTGGATAATCGATAAACGATATGAGTAAACAGGACGACCTACTTGCTTAGGTATGAAGTAATACATCATGCCTAGGAAAGCGGCGGTTAAGAAGAAGCCTACTGCATTATGACCATACCACCATTGTGTCATTGCATCTTGCACACCAGCATGTAAGCTGTATGAAGAAAGGCTAAACATATGAACAGGTACTGCCATGTTATTAAAGATATGCAGTAATGCCGTCGCCAGGATAAAGGCAATGAAGAACCAGTTTGCAACATAGATATGCGGTTGGCTACGACGACGCAAGGTCATCACATAGATAACTAAATAAACAACCCATGTCACCGCAATAAGTAAATCAATCGGCCAAACCATTTCTGCGTATTCGCGAGCCTGGGTATAACCCATCATGTAACTAATCGCAGCAAGACCGACTGAGAGATTCCATCCCCAGAAAGTGAAATTTGCTGCACCATCACTGAATAAGCGAGTTTGACAGGTACGTTGCACAACATAATAAGAGGTTGCAAATAATGCGCTACCACCAAAACCAAAGATTACTAGCGTTGTATGAACGGGACGTAAACGTCCGAAAGTAATTTGTGCAATGTCAAAATTTAAGAACGGAAATGCCAGTTCAGACGCAATATAAACGCCTGCCAACATGCCAAGTACACCCCATACCAGGGCCATAATCGTAAACTTACGAACAATATCGTAGTTGTACTGTTCCACCGGGGCAGATGATGCAACCATACTCGCCTCTTTACTATTTTTAGTTGAAATTAAATTTATTGAAGTTGAAGGGCTAAATTCGATGAATGTGCTGGCATACCCGCACAATACCTGAGTAAAACTCTCCGAGAATATTACAATATGCTGATATTGTAATAAAATACCCCTACAATTTGCAAGCAGCAAAAGAGAAAGTATAGCCTATGGGGTCATTAATTCATCAAAATCCCTTAAGTCTCACCTCAATTCTCCGATAACTTATCTATATTTATATGCAATTAAAATAAGCTTAATTCATTCAATGTTGGTCACGCCTTTTATCGGTAATTCTGTTTAATACTTTAATAATTTAATATGTCGAACATCGAATTAGAATATCAAAAGCAATTACCAATAGAGCAACTCTCTCTTTTGTATAAGCAATCATTTGCTGCATTTGCCGCAACCATTGCCGTTTTGCTCTACATTCTATTCTGGATACATGATTTGGTAGATCGCTCAGCACTTACTCTGTGGGTTATTGCAGTACTGGCTATGAACGTGTATTTACTAGTCTGGATTTTCTATGTCCATAAGGCTTCATTATCACAGTCTATCGATAAAACAAAAGCCAAACGCTTTATTTTGATATACCAGCTACAATCAATCTTGCATGGAACGTCCTGGGGTTATCTTCCATTTCTGCTGATTGAATTATCTACCCCCGAAATGAAATTTTTTGCCTACGTGGTTTTATGTGGTATGGCTGCAGGCGCAATCGGCACAACCGCTATGATCTATCACATCTACTTATCTTTCATGTTACCAATGATGTTACCCATTATAATTACCCAGATTTTTTTTCGTGAAGAATTTCCTTTATTCAGCTTAAATACGATCGAGTTACTGATTATTTTTGTCGTTTCCTTGCTTGTACTGGCACACACTCACTACGACAGTGTTAAACGTTCTATTGCCCTAATGGCTGAAAACAAACAATTGCTTAAAGATACTACCGAGGCATTTGAACATGCGGAAGCGGCCAGTGACGCCAAAAGTAGTTTCCTTGCAAATATGAGTCACGAATTACGTACCCCGTTAAATGCCGTCATTGGCTATAGCGAAATGATTTATGATAATGCAAAAGATTCTCAGCTTGAAACAATACCAGGCGATGCCAATAAAATTACCAAAGCCGGTAAACATTTATTGTCCCTTATTAACAATGTTCTGGATCTTTCTAAAATAGAGTCAGGTAAAATGGAAGTCTATATTGAAGACGTCGATATGTTTCAGTTATTAAGTGATGTTAAAGCAACCTCTGAAAGTTTAATTAAACGTAATGAAAACTCCCTGGTTTTTGATGTCCCGGAAAACATAGGCAATATAAAGTCTGATAGCACCAAGCTGCGACAAATACTTTTAAACATTATCGGTAATGCGGCTAAATTTACTGATCATGGTGAAATAACGATTAAGCTGGAAGCAACTCCCGATCACCTTATTTTATCAGTCTCTGACACGGGTATTGGCATGACTGAAGAGCAACTTAAAAAACTGACACTGCCTTTTATGCAAGCTGATATTTCTACTACGAAAAAATATGGTGGCACCGGATTAGGAATGAGCCTGACTGAACACCTGGCCAAGATACTGGGAATAGAGATTAGTGTTAAAAGCGCACCGGATAAAGGCACACATTTTAATCTTGCAATACCTTTAGTATATACGCCTGCAAAAACTTCTGTACAAAAGTCAGCTAAAATGACTTCGGTAAATAATGATCAATTAGCAGCAATGCAAAAAGTAACATCAGATAGATAATTGAATAGGCAAAGGTCTTGATAGGAATAGACTCATCTTTTCCTGATTGCATCTTAATTGCATAATATAAAAATATTCCGTTTAAGATACTCACACCAATTAGATACACCACGCCACTCATTCGTGTTGCAAATGGCATCATGGTTACCGCAATCATAATAATGGTATAAAGCAGAACTTGCAGCCGGGTAAACTCAACGCCATGCGTTACCGGTAGCATAGGTACATCAACCTTGGCGTATTCTTCTTTACGATGAATCGCCAGGGCCCAGAAATGCGGTGGTGTCCAGGCAAATATAATTAAAAACAACAGCAGGCTATTTGGATCAATTGTTCCGGTAACCGCAACCCAACCTAACACAGGTGGTGCGGCACCAGCTGCGCCACCAATAACGATATTCTGTGGCGTCGCATGTTTTAAATACATGGTATAAATAACCGCATAGCCTATTAAAGATAAAAACGTTAACCATGCCGTTAAACCGTTAACCAGGAAGGTCAGGATAAGCATTGCGATAACACCGAGTACGATAGCAAAAAATAATGCCTGAGAATTCGAGATATTGCCTTTTGGCAAAGGTCGAGTTTCAGTGCGACGCATTTCTTTATCAATTTTTTGATCGACAACCTGGTTGATTGCTGCAGCTGAAGCAGCAGCCAGGCCTATACCAATAGTTCCAAACACCAGTGGTTGCCATGGCACCATTCCTGGCGTTGCTAAAAACATTCCGATTACAGCGGTAAACACCAGCAACATCACGACTCGTGGTTTACATAATTCATAAAAATTATTACACGTCGTTAAAAATCCGACTTTAGGGTTGGTTTGTGAAGCTGTGTTTTCCATTTTGATTCTTTCTTAACAAATTAAATAATGGTTATCGATTAGTCCTGGTTTCTTGCTAAATGATTTATGGTCACTAGAGTAAGAATCAGCAACGCACCCCCACCATTGTGCGCCACGGCCACTAATAATGGTAGCGAAAATACGACATTTGATATACCTAAAATGAACTGTAATACCACTACGGCAATCAAGGCTATTCCAGCATTTTTCAAGGGGCGATAGGCCGGCGTCAGAAGAAGTTTCAAACCCAGCCAAATGATAAATAATGCTGTTATAACTGCGCCAATACGATGCGTGGTATGGATCGCAATGCGTGCTTCGTTACTCATTACACCAAACTCATAATTTTTATCAAACTCGTGTAAAAAGTTAAATCCTTCGGCAAAATTCATCGCGGGTAAATACTCACCAGCGGTACAGGTTGGAATTTCATTACAATGAAGAGCGGCATAATTAGAGCTGGTCCAGCCACCTAACATGACTTGCAATACCACTATAATTAAACCAATTAAGGCAGGTGCCTTTAATTTTTTTAGATAAACACTATCCACGTGACCAAATTTAAACAAACCGCCAGAGCGCAATGTTAACCACCATAAGATTGCTATGGTTGTCATCCCGCCCATCAGGTGCGACATCACAATCGTAGGATGTAACTTAATCGTCACTGTCCACATTCCGAGTAGTGCCTGGAACACAACAAGCCCCATTAAAAATACCGGGAGCTTAAAAGGCTGATTCGGTTCATTACGTTTTCGTATCGCAACAATTCCAATTGCAAATACCAGTAATCCAAGCGTACCGGCAAAATAACGATGAATCATTTCTTTCCATGCTTTTGGCGCTTCTACTGCGCGCTCAGGAAAAGCTATATTGGCCGCGGCAATTTCTTCTGCTGTTTTTGGAACACCAATATGTCCATAACAACCCGGCCAGTCAGGACAACCCAGGCCAGCATCCGCTAAGCGGGTATACGCACCGAGTAAAATAACAACATAAGCCAGGCAAGTTGCTGCAAATGCCATTTTAAAAAATAAAGATTTATTCATTGCTAATGATTCCGGTTTCTATTCGTTACTAAAAAGATTTATCCAATGCGGGAAATTTTTAATAATAAAGTCACATCTTCGATTAAGCCCCTGGCATCATAACCATTTTCATATGACATCATCAGGTTTCCTAAAGGATCTACCAGGTATAAACGTTTAGCATCTTTTGCAGGCGGTTTATTATCAAGTTTAAATTGATTTAATACATCATTGATTGCTGATTTGCTGCCACTAACTACTTCAAGGCCAGGGTGTTCTTTTAAAACTTTTAACAGTGAGTCTTTTGCTTTCCCGGTAGTCGATATATATAAACGTTTAATACGTAAATGTTCTCCACGCTGCGCTAAACGACTTTGACGCATTTTATATAAATTTTCAGCACAAGCTTTATCGCAATCAGCTTCTCCAATATAAACCATGATCCAGCTTTTTTTCATATCTGAAAACTGAAAATCTTTTGCACTTATAGACTGAAGTTTGACATCGGTAAGCGGCCTTGCGGGTGTTACCAGGTCGCCATGATTTTTAGTTTTACCAGGACCACCTTCGGGTATAGTGTTATATATAATTATGGCAAGAATAATAGGTGCGACAAAAAATGCGATTAATAATAATAACTGCTTACGACCTTTATTCATTTTATTTTCCATTTCCTGACTCACTTCCTACTGCTTTAAGATTTACTACAATATAGATAATCACTAACGCCAACGCTAATGAAAACCATTGCACCGCGTAACTTATACTTTTTTCAGGTTGCATGACTACCGGCTTCCATTCGCGTATATAGCGACCCTTCTCTTTTTCATCCAGTAAAAACATATACGGTAAAATTTTTAAACCTGATTTTTCTTCAATGTCTTTAAAGTTAATCCACTGCACCAGTGCTGGCCACCCTTCATTACTTTGATACTTTCCACCAACGGTAAAATTTTTACTGACAATTTTTAATTTTCCTGACAAGCGAGTTATATTTGCATCTGTCTTCACTTGTGGCAGACTTTTCCGGTCTATATTCATCGCTACCCAGCCACGATTAACCAGTAGATGATAGTCACTATTTTTTATTTTAAATGGTGTTACTACATAGACACCGGTATTGCCCTGGTGGATTTTATTATCAATAAATATTTGTTTGCTTTTATCAAAGTTACCTTCAACTGTCGCATTGCGATAATTTTGAGCTTCAGTTAATTCAATGTTTCCATTGATATGTAACGGACCAGCTTCATTTTGCTGTTTAAATAATTCGATTAATTGTCTTTTCTCTTCCGCCCGATCTAACTGCCAAAAACCAAGCCGTAATAACACGGGTAAAACCAGTAAAAATACAATCGTTGGAATTAATCCAGGTTTAAAAGTTTTATTTCCAATCTGCATTTCAATTATTTTTGCTACTAATTTGCTATACTTAAACTTACTTATTGGGGAGGTAAACCGCCGTGTTCAAAATTATTATCGTTTCAATTCTTCTTTTTATCTTATTCAGCCTGGGCGTCGCTTTGTTCGCATTTCTTCAAAATCGTGATTCCGAAAAAATGGTGAAAGCACTCACTTACCGAATTTCTCTTTCAATCGGCCTGCTGGTACTTCTGATGCTTGGGGCTCAATTTGGTCTTATTTCACCACATAACCTGTAATTTAGCTATTTGAAATTTTTTATAGAAGCCATTACATAATTCATATTTTCATGTCATTCCGGCATGTTCTTAGCCGGAATACCCAAAGCGCTACACGGGGCAGACACTGACGAGCACTATTTTTGCTCTAAATTAAATAAGTTTTAATACATAAAAAAAGGCGCTGCCAAATTATCTTCGGCAGCGCCTTTTTTCGGTTTGTCGCTGCTCGTTTACAACCAGTAAACCACAACAAATAAGCCTAACCATACTACGTCAACGAAATGCCAGTACCAGGCAGCTGCTTCAAATGCGAAGTGATGCTTCTCAGTAAAGTGGCCTTTAATTGAACGAACTAACATTACCAATAACATAATGGCACCAATCGTTACATGTAAACCATGGAAGCCGGTTAACATAAAGAAAGTTGAACCGTATGTTCCTGAAGTTAATTTCAGATTAAATTCAGAATACGCAACGATATACTCTTCTGCTTGCATAGCAACGAAAATGAAACCTAATAAAACCGTCAAAAATAAACCAATAATTAACTGTTTACGGTTATCCTTTTTCAAGCCCCAGTGCGCCCAGGTTATTGTTAAACCAGACGTTAAAAGAATCAACGTATTATAGAAAGGTACGCCCCATGCACCGATAACACCTGATGGTTCAGAAAAAGCTACACCTGCTGAATTCTTCTCACCCGGCATACTTAGCATAGGCCATTCAAATTTAAAATCTGGCCATAATAAGCTACCTGTCATGGCATTATTGCCAGCGCCATCTAACCAGGGTCCAGATAATTGACGAATATAAAATAATGCGCCAAAGAATGCGGCGAAGTGAACCACATCATGCCCATACGGAAAGATGTATCAACTTGTGCATTATATTTACCTGCTTCACTTTCGTCGATGACCTGACCGAACCAACCAAACAACATGTAAGCTAGTATTGCGAAGCCGATGTACATGATAGTCATGTTACCCATGCCACCATCTGTACCACTGGTTAATGCGTATGCAAAACCACCTGTTGTTAAAAATAACCCTATTGAACCAACCAATGGCCACTTGCTTGGCTCGGGAAGATAATAACTGCCTGCTGCTCCTGACATGTCTTGCCCTCTTTTTAGTTCCTAAATCATTAATATTCAACAAACATTAAGCTTGTTGTCGTTTTTATTTTTATTACTGTTACTTAATGCTTGCTACCTTTCTATCGGTATCAAAAAAGGTATAACCTAGCGAAATTGTTTTAATTCTTTTCGGCAGATTTGGGTCCACATAAAAACGTAATGGCATATTTCGCGCCTCACCTGCTTCAAATGTTTGTTGATCAAAACAAAAACATTCCATTTTAGAAAAATACTTATTTGCTGTTCCTGGTGAAACACTGGGTACAGCCTGAGCAATTACTTTTCTACCGGTTAAATTTTTAGCATAAAACATGACTTCTGTGACTTTCCCTGGATGAACGTCCACCGTGTTTTGCATGGCTTTGAACTCCCAGTTTAAGCTTTTATTCAATGTCGTTAAAAACTCAACTCTTATTGTTCTATTTGTATCTACTTGTTTTTCAACATTAGCGATATACTCAGCCTTATCGGTTTGTTGTAAGTCTATAAACCGACCATTTAAACCAAACACATCACATATCACACTGTATAAAGGTATTAATGCATAACCAAAACCAAACATAGCAACAGCTATCAACAAGGTTTTTCTTGTTGTTTTGATGTTGGCTTGTTTACGTTCTTCGTGCATACCTTGTTCTTACATTTGTCGAATAAATACATAAGCATAAAGACTGATCGCAACAACAACTAAAATCACTATTGTTAATGCTTTTTTATTATCTTTATTCACTAATGCTATCCATATTTAATTAAAGTTAAGTTCGGGTGCTCTGTTAGAGCACCCTTACTTGATTATTGCTTAATTACTTCACTTCAGGTGGAGTAGCAAATGTATGGTATGGAGCAGGTGAAGCAACAGTCCACTCTAAACCTTCTGCACTTTCCCAAACCTGATCCGTTGCTTTCTCGCCACCTTTGATTGTCTTGATAATGATATACAAGAACAAGATTTGAGAAAGACCGAATACAAAACCACCGATTGATGACCAGTAGTTCCAATCCGCAAACTGTACCGCATAGTCAGGAATACGACGTGGCATACCTGCGAGACCAACAAAGTGTTGCGGGAAGAACAATACATTAACTGAGACTAAAGATACCCAGAAATGAATTTTACTTAATAGTGGTGGGTACATATTACCCGTCCACTTTGGTACCCAGTAGTAGAATGCAGCGATAATTCCGAACAGTGCACCTGTAACAAGTACATAATGGAAATGCGCAACTACGAAGTAAGTATCATGATATTGGAAATCAACTGGTGCTAAACCAAGCATTAGTCCAGTGAAACCACCGATTGTGAATAAGAACACAAACGCGATTGACCATAACATTGGAATTTCAAATGTTAGTGCACCTTTCCACATGGTTGCTGTCCAGTTAAAGACTTTAACCGCAGTCGGTACTGCAATCATTACCGTTGCATACATAAAGTAAAGCTCACCCGCTACCGGCATACCCACTGTAAACATGTGGTGAGCCCATACGATGAAGGATAAGAATGCGATGGCTGCTGTTGCATATACCATTGATGCATAACCAAACAGTTTCTTACGTGAGAACGTTGGGATGATTTGAGAAACCACACCGAACGCTGGCAAGATCATGATATATACCTCTGGATGACCAAAGAACCAGAATATATGCTGGAACATAACCGGGTCACCACCACCGGCTGCATCGAAGAACGATGTACCGAAGTATTTATCCGTTAACATCATAGTTACTACACCTGCTAGAACCGGCATAACTGCGATTAATAAGAATGCAGTGATTAACCAGGTCCAAACAAACATTGGCATTTTCATTAATGTCATACCTGGTGCACGCATATTAAGAATTGTTGCAATGATGTTGATAGAACCCATGATGGATGAGAAACCTAATAGATGCACAGCAAAGACGAAGAACGCCAGGTTGCCGTATTGACCTGAAAGGGGCTCATAGAAAGTCCACCCAAATGCTGGACCCTGACCCGCTAAAAAGTCACCACCAATAAACATTGGCGCCACTAATAAAATAGCTGCGCCTGGAAGAATCCAGAAACTCCAGTTATTCATACGTGGTAATGCCATGTCAGGTGCACCAATCATCATTGGTATTAACCAGTTAGCCAAACCCACCATTGCTGGCATGATGGCACCGAATACCATGATGAGACCGTGCATGGTGGTCATCATATTAAAGAAGTTAGGATCTACAACCTGCACACCCGGGTAGAGAAGCTCGGCACGGATAACCATTGCCATCGCACCACCCGTAAGAAGCATGATGAAAGAGAACCATAAATATAAAGTACCAATATCCTTATGATTGGTTGTAAACAACCAACGTTTGATACCAGTAGGCGCGTGATCACTCATTATTATACCCTCCGCCTATTTGACTTGTGATGGTTGAACAACATCGCCGGTGTTATTACCCCAGGCGTTACGTTCATACGTTGTGACTGCTGCAACATCAAGCGCGGAAAGTTGCGCACCAAATGGAGGCATAATGCCTTTACCTTTAGTAATGATGTCGATGTGTGTTGAAACAGGCCCTGTCGTCGCAACAGGTGAAGCTTTAAGTGCAGGGAATGGACCACCACCCTGACCTTCAGCCTGGTGACAAGCTAAACAGTTAGCATCGTAAACTTCTTTACCCTTAGCCATTAACTCAGCCATGGTATAGGTTTTACCAGATGCAGCGGCTGCGGCAGCGGCGGCTTGAGCAGCAGCACCTTTTTCAGCAGAAGCCCACTGTTTGTAGTCTTCAACGCTTTTCACTTCAACTACGATAGGCATGAAGCCGTGGTCTTTACCACAAAGCTCAGCACATTGACCGCGGTAGACACCTTCTTTCTCTGCTTTGAACCAGCTTTCATTTATAAAGCCTGGTATCGCATCACGTTTGATAGCAAGTTCTGGAACCCACCATGCGTGAATTACGTCAGCCGCTGTCGTTAAGATACGTACTTTTTTACCAACCGGTACAACAATACGCTTATCAACATCTAACAAGTAATGTTCAGGCAATTCTTTATTTGCACCAAGTTGACGTGCTTCATTGGCATCTTTAGATAATGAACTGAAGAAATGAATCCCTTTAGAATCACCTACTTTATCGTCAATGTAATCGTATTCCCATTTCCACTGCCAACCTGTTGCTTTAATCGTCAGGTCAGAGTTAGTGGTATCTTCATACTCTAATAATGTTTTTGTTGATGGAACTGCGATTGCAACAAGAATAATTAAAGGAATCGAAGTCCAAATGACTTCAACTGTTGTGTTTTCATGAAACGGTGCTGGTTTTGCACCTTTCGATTTACGGTGAAATATAATTGACCAAAAGATGACACCAAAAACGAGAATACCTGCGACTGTACAAATCCAGAAAACAAGCATGTGAAGGTCATACATATCTTGACCGATCTTCGACACACTCTCCGTCATGTTCAGTGTTGAGTAATCTGCAAATGCCATGGCTGGCCCCAATAGCAACGCAGTCATTATCAGACTACCCAGCTTTTTGGTTAGTTTACTTGCCGACATACCTTTACCTCTCAGGTTAGGATACTTCTAAAAAGTGAATATTTAATTTTTATTTTATTTATTTACCAAACCTGTTTTACGTTATTGCTCTATTTATATAAAACAGGTCCAGAAAATTCTTATTATTATCTTCAGCAAATAAACGTCTCATTTACCGAACGATTTTTATCGGGATGAATGTTAAACATCAAGGCTTAACACCGCAATAAAAAAGATAGAATGGGCTTATAACAAACAGATATAATAGTATATTAGAATATAATTATTTTATTTAAACCTACTATTATAGTGTAAAATGCATCCCCTTTATTTTTAACCATACAAAATAATAGAGAATATAACAATTACTTTTTTATACTAAGTGTTTTAGTCAGGTTTTGTATATTAATAGTATGTTTGATGGATGAAAGATTAAGATCTGTTTGATAACAGACACTACCAAGGAAAGGAAAATCATTTAAAAAATGTTGTAATGCTGAAATATTTTCTTCTGCGGATGAAAAATCTTGTTCGACAATGTTGGCAATCCAACCTGCAATCGGTAAGTTTGCTTGACGAATGGCCTGTGCAGTTAATAAGGCGTGATTTAAACAACCTAGCCGTATTCCAACCACCAGGATAACGGGCAATTGTAATTTTTCAGCTAAATCCGCAACCGTTGTGTGATTACTCAGTGGTGCATACCAACCACCTACTCCTTCAACAATAACGTGATCTGATTGGTTTTGTAGCTCATTGTAGTTTTTAATGATTTCATTAAACTCAATTTCGACACCTGCTTTCTCTGCAACAATATGCGGTGAAGCGGCTTCTTCAAATACATAAGGGTTCACCGTTTTATAATCCAGTTCAATATTAGAGGCTTGGATTAAAGATAAGGCATCTTCATTTTTTAATTCACCCTCTAGCATGCTGGCACCACTGGCAACAGGCTTCATCCCTGCGACTTTAAACCCTTGTTGTACAAGAAGTTGAATTAACAGTGTACTGACCAATGTTTTACCAATCTCGGTATCAGTTCCTGTAATATATAATCCTGACATCACACTCTCTTCTGTTTCATACTGGTCATTAGGATACGATAAATAACGTGGATATAATAATCACATCCCCCTACTTTCTAGCGGTTCTTTTTTTTATCGTTGCCTTTACTTACTCATCAGTCGGCCTGGGAGGCGGTTCATCCTACACCGCGTTAATGGCCATCGTTGGTATCAATAGTTTAGCCATCCCCCTGATTTCCTTATCGTTAAACTTAATTGTCACGTCGGTAGGCAGTTTTAACTTTCTTCGCAACAAGCACGGCAATATAAGACTCATCTTACCCTTTTTAGTGACTTCCATTCCAATGTCCTACCTCGGCGGATCTTTGCAAGTATCCAAAGAAATTTTTTACTGGGTGTTATTAATCTCACTGATTTTTGTCGCCGCCCGAATATATTTATGGCGTGATATGAGCATCGATTTAAAACTGAATAAAAAACAAAAGATCATTCTTTCACTTATAGCAGGTTCCATACTTGGCCTTATCGCCGGCATCGTCGGTATCGGTGGTGGCATTTACCTGGTGCCATTAATTATTATTTTAGGTTTAGGTACAGAAAAAGAAGCCGCTGCCTGTGGTGCTATTTTTGTCTGGTTAAATTCATGCTCAGGACTTATCTCACGTTTACAATATAACGCCATCGACCTGACACAATATATCCCACTTATTATCGCGGTGTTAGCGGGTGGCACCATCGGCTCCTACATGGGCTCATTCAAGTTTTCCCCCAAGCTGATGGATAAAATACTGGGTATTGTTATCCTGCTTGCTATTGTCTTTTTAACTAAAAAAATTATATCTATTTAAATTTATGAATAAACTCTGCGTTATGCTCGGAGACGATCTTTCCAACTACCATTTTGGCAAAGAGCATCCTTTTGGGCCAAAGCGCTACTGGCGTTTTAAACAAGAGTTTGAACAGCGTCAGTTAGATAAAAAAACCTTGTTACAACCAGCGCAACAAGCAACTGAAGAACAACTGGCTTTATTTCATACGCAAGAATATATCGATAAAGTTAAAACACTTTCTGCAAAAGGCGAAGGCTATCTCGATTGCGGCGATACCCCGGCTCGAAAAGGCATTGAACAAGCAGCACGATTTGTTGTTGGTACCACCTTAAAAGCCGTTGACCTGTTAATAAAGAATAAATGTCATTTTGCTTTTTCTCCTATTGCCGGACTACATCACGCCAGGCGAAATACCGCCGCCGGCTTTTGTGTCTATAATGATTGCGGTATTGCAATAGAATATTTACGTAAAGAACATCATATGCAACGCATCGCCTATGTTGATATCGATGCCCATCATGGTGATGGGGTGTTCTATGAGTTTGAAGATGATCCCGATCTATGCTTTGTTGATTTTCACCAGGATGGCAGCACGCTTTACCCCGGCACTGGCTTTATTAATGAAACCGGTAAAGGTGACGCGGTCGGTACTAAACTTAATGTTCCACTCCCCCCCGGCTGCACCGATAAAATGGCAATGGCACTTTGGAAAAGTGCTGAAGACTTTATTGAAAAATTCGAACCCGAATTTATATTATTGCAATGTGGAGCTGATAGTTTAGCGGATGATCCTATTACTCAACTTAATCTCAGCTCAGAATTTCATGCTTATGTTGCCACTCGTTTATCGTTGATAGCTGATAAATACAGTCATGGCCGATTGCTGGCCATGGGTGGTGGTGGTTATAATTTAGAGAATATTAAAGCAGCGTGGAATGATGTGATTGAAAAACTACTTTAATATTATGCGAATATATTAAAAAAATTTATAGTTTTTTAAACGACACAACTACGCTTTCATTTGTCTTAGCTTCAGGCACCCAGGCATGGCCATAAACAATTTCATGGCTCACCGGTATCACACCATCGTTACGAAACTGCTCATAACTCTGCATCATTTTTTGTAATTTAGATTTTCCGGTGATCTGATGTGATCGCCCCTGCATTACGTTATGTGCACCTATTTGTTTTAAGTCTTGCATCACTTTTTTTACATCATTATAGGTGACGGTTAGCATTTCCATATCCATCACCGGATCAGCAAAACCACTTTGCATCAGGGCATCGCCAACGTTATGCATATCAGCAAAGGTATTCACATGTGGCAGTTCATCCACCTCGGCCCAGCTCTGGCGTAACTCGGTTAAGGTATCAGGACCAAACGAACTAAATAACAACAAACCACCGGGCGCTAAAACTCGTCTGAATTCTTTGAATACTTTTGGCAAGTCGTGACACCATTGTAATGTTAATCCAGAAATAACCAGTTCAAGGCTGGCGTCGGCAAAAGGCAGGTTTTCAACTTCGGCGTTTACATAAGTGAATTGTTTATTCCAACGCTGTTTAAAAGTCCGTTTAGTTTTTGACTGCTTTAACATATTAATAGCTAAATCCAGCGCGGTTATTTTTGCTTTAGGGAACCTTTCTGCTAAAAGTTGACTAATAAAGCCTGTGCCCGAACCGGCATCAAGAATACTTGTTGGTTTCATTGACATCACGTCCATGCGATCGACTAAACGCTTTGCCACTTCAAGCTGTAACACTGCCGCGGCATCATATGAGGCCGCCGCTTTTTCAAATGCAACGCGCATGGCCTTGCGATCAATTTCTGCAATATTAATATCGTTTTTTATTTCACTATTATTCATTAATAAAATTCTTTATTGTTTCTGCACATAGTTCTGGCTTTGAAATAAACGGCGCGTGAGCGGCTTTCTCTACAATTAATTTTTTAAGATTAGTAAACATTCTTTCAAACTCGGTTTTAATTTCAACTGGCACCAGCGTATCTTTATCACCCAACAACACCATTGCCGCGATACTATTTTTCTCAAGACTTCTTAAATCGGTATGACTTAATATCTCTAATCCTTTCTCTAGTGCATTACTATCAGGTTCACCGCGTTCGAGTAATTTCTTATTCAGTTCACGCAGATTATCCCGGGCCAAATCACTGCCTCGCGTTTGTAAGGATAAAAAGCGTTTTAATGTCTTTTTATAATCTGTCTTTAAATCGTCCGCAAACTGTTCAAATATTAACGGCTGCATGGCTTTATCCCAGCCTGGCTTTTTAGTAAATGCCGGGGTTGATGCAATTAAGACAACCTTATCTAAATCAACTTTGTTTCTTTTTACTATATTTAGCGTAATTAAACCGCCCAGTGACCAGCCAATTAAAATAACGGGTTGAACAAGCTTTAAAATATATTCTTCAATCGCTTCAGAGATTGCATCAATATTAAAACTCACTTTCATATTTTTGCTAAAACCAAAACCAGGGAGATCAATACAGTGTGTCTGAAAATTTTCAGCTAACAAATCGTTAAACTTCCCCCACAATCCGCCGTGCATTCCCCAGCCATGTAACAGCACAATATTCTTACCATGTCCTTTAACCTCGCTATAAAGTAAATCATTCATCTATATGAATCACAAAGCTGACGTCATTGCGAGCAAAGCGCGGCAATCTCATATTTTGTGTAAGAAGATGAGAGATTGCTTCGGTCACTTTGTTCCCTCGCAATGACATGTTTTGTTAACATCATCTAGCGTAGATAATAATTGATTAACCTGTTCTGCAGTATGAGTTGCAGAGAAAGTAACACGCAAACGCGCCGTGCCTTCTGCTACCGTTGGCGGACGAATTGCACTGATTAAAATATCTTGTTCTAAAAGTTTTTCACTTAATAAAAGCGTTTTTTCACTTGAGCCAATTATAATCGGTTGAATCGCGGAGATTGAATCAACTATGTTTAATCCTAGCTCTAAAGCACCTTTGCGGAACTGATTAACCAGGCTTTGTAGTTTTTCTCTGCGCCAGCTTTCAGCTTCAAGTATTTGTAAACTTTTGCGAGTAGCTGCAGCAACCGCGGCAGGCATCGCCGTAGTAAAAATATAACTGCGTGATTTTTGAATCAGTGTTTCTACCAGTTCTTCACTCCCGGCGACAAATGCACCTGCTGTTGCAAATGCTTTGCCCAGGGTACCAACCAACACCGGAACGCGCTGGATGTCTGTTGCAAAATGTTCAATAACACCCTTACCCTTTTCACCGAGCACACCAATGCCATGCGCGTCATCAATCATTAAAATAGCATCATGTTGTTCTGAAAGATTTACTAGCGTATCTAGTGGTGCGAGATCCCCATCCATGCTGAAGACACCATCACTTATCAGCATTTTATTTTTTGCTTCTGAACTAAGCAGGCGTTGCGCAAGATTTTCAGTGTCAAGGTGTGGATAACGAATGCGCTTAGCGCGGGAAAGTAATGCAGCATCTAACAGTGAAGCGTGGTTAAGTTTATCCTCGTAGATTTCACTATGGCGATCACACAGTGCAGATACTACACCCATATTTGCCATGTAACCGGTTGAGTATAATAAGGCACGTTCAGTACCCATAAAACCAGCCAACTCTTCTTCTAATGCATGGTGTTCACTGCTATGACCAGAGACTAAATGTGCCGAGCCACTACCAACACCGTAGTTATCTGCAGCTTCCTTAAAACTTTTTATTACCTCTGGGTGATTGGCCAGGCCGAGATAATCATTGCTGCAAAACGATAAGACTTTTTTACCATCAATCACCGGTTCAACCGATTGCGGTGACTCAAGTACTTTACGTGTTCGATAAAGATGTTTTTCTTTTCGCTTCGCTAGATCTTCTTTAAGATTATCTAAATTCATAAAAACTTTTCACCACAGAGGACTCAGAGAATCACAGAGGATTCTTTATTCTTTTCTCTTATGCACCTTCGTGTTCTCTGTGGTTAAAATTTAAGTATTTAAACTTTAAACTGCAGTAATACCCAAACGTTCAAATAATTGCATATCATCATTGGTATCAGGGTTTGGCGTAGTTAACAACTTCTCACCATAAAAGATGGAATTCGCCCCGGCAAAGAAACACATGGCCTGCATTTCATCACTCATTTTTTCCCGGCCGGCTGATAAACGGACATACGATTTCGGCATCATGATGCGGGCAACCGCAACGCTGCGAATAAACTCGAGCGAATCAAGATCGTCACCGTTCTCTAAAGGGGTACCACTCACACGAACCAGTAAATTAATCGGCACGCTTTCAGGGTGATGCTCCTGGTTTGCTAACTCCTTGAATAAGCCAATACGGTCGCGGCGACTTTCTCCCATTCCCAAGATGCCACCACAACAGGTATTCATTCCGGCATCGCGAACATGCTGCAAGGTATCCAACCGATCCTGGTAGGTACGGGTGGTAATCACTTCACCGTAATATTCAGGTGAAGTATCCAGGTTATGGTTGTAATAATCTAAACCGGCTTGTTTTAATTTATTTGCTTGCGGCTCGGTTAACATACCCAAAGTTAAACAGGTTTCCAGGCCCAAGGCTTTCACCTCTTTCACCATTTTAATTACTGGTTCCAGATCTTTATCTTTAGGGCTACGCCAGGCGGCACCCATGCAAAAACGACTGGAACCATTTTGTTTTGCCTGTTTAGCCGATGCAATCACTTCGTCCAGAGGCATTAAAGGTTCATTCTCTAACTCGGTGTCATAACGAACGCTTTGCGGACAATAGCCACAGTCTTCCGGACACTTACCGGTTTTTATACTTAACAATGTACTCACTTGCACAGCATTGGCATCAAAATTATTGCGGTGTACAGTTTGCGCTTCAAACAGAAGATCGTTAAAAGGCATATCATATAACGCAGCAATTTCTTCGACCGTCCAGTCATGACGTAAGAATTCATCTTGCTTATCTAACATGTTTACTTTATCCATCATGCCACTCATGCCATTTCTCCTTCAGTTTGGCTCACAACGGTGTCTTGCCAGTTTTCTTTTTGTGTTTTAATCAGTTCCCAAATTGTCCAGGGAACAATAATCGAGCCGACTACGCCGCCCATTAAAATCCAGAGTTTCCAGTCCGTACCAAAAAACGTTCCAACCGGAATAATGATGCCAATCAAGCCGTAATAGCGATAAGCCGCTTGCTGGGTATAGTGGCCCACCAGCTGGTTGGGGTGATGGCGTGAAATAATATAAATCATGATGGAAATCCCAAACCATAAAATGGGTGGCACGATCATCGCGATAAACATAAAGATAGTCGAGGTTCTTTCCATCTCGACCAGGAGAATAATGGGCGCTACGATTAAGCCGGGCAAGAAAGATAACAGGTTGCCAAGATTAAATAAGCGGGCAAACATCCGCGCATTTGCTGCAGATATCACTTTTGTCTCTTCCATCGTATTATTTAGAGGTTCAGTCTGAGATGTCATCACATTTTTCGGTATTAGCAGGGCAAATTTGCTACTATTTGCTGTATTCAACGGGAGTATGAATGATAAACACCTTAGCTTAGGTGTCAACTGATATGGATATCAATGATTTACAAATGGTTAAAAAATAATCTCTCTTTTGCCGTTGCCAGACAATGCTTATTATGCCTGAGTCCTACAAATAATAAGCACTCACTTTGTCTAGACTGCGATAATGACTTACCTGTAAATGCTGATCATTGCCTTATTTGTTCAGCGCCTTTTGCTATCACGAGCAATCAAAAAAAGCTGGTATGTGGAAAATGCCAGAAAAATCCACCGCAATATACCAGTAGCACCATACCGCATATTTATACCTCGCCAATTAAGCAGTTAATTACCCAGCTAAAATTTCACAGCAATCTAACCCATGCCCCTCTGCTTGCGCATGGCTTTGTTAAGGCAATTAAACAACGCAAGGCAAAATTACCTGAATGCATTATTCCTGTTCCATTGCACCCAAAACGTCTGCGCGATCGCGGTTTTAACCAGGCACTTGAACTCGCCCGCCTCGTTTCGCTACAACTGGATGTGCCGCTAAATTATTCGCTCTGCAAACGCAGTAAAGTTACGCCCTTTCAAAGCGGCTTAAGTGCGAAGGAACGAAAACAAAATCTGAAAAATGCCTTTACCGTAAACCAAAAGCACGGTTACAAACATCTTGCCATTTTTGATGATGTCGTCACCACCGGCACAACCGTAAATGAATTGGCTAAGCAACTTAAATTAAGTGGTGTAGAGGTAGTGGAAGTTTGGGCAATTGCCCGAACGTGCGACAAAAGCCATTAGCTATTTATAGAAAACCTTAGCACAGACGTTTAGGAGCTAAAGAACAAGGCAAAATTGATGAAAAAGCGGAATGTACAATTAGTACATGAGCATTTTGAAGAGATTTTAACGCAGTAATTTAGTTTCTAAACGTCTGTGCTATGGTTTTTAGAAGTTTAGGTAGAAATCAATGAACGGCCCATTTTTCTCAAAATCAGCGCCCGTATTGTTTATATTATCGAGGTTAAATTGTTGATGCTGCCAACCACCTTGTAAACCAAAGCCTTTACGCCATTCATAAGAAACTTTCGCCCGGTAATCAAATACCTGGCTGTCATTGTAATCCATATGGCTACCTTCAATACCGGCGGATAAGCCTTTTAACGGTAGAGAAAACAATGCCGATGCATGTATTAAAGGTAAAACGGTCTGAAAATGGTTATTGTCAATATTTTCAGAAGAGGTTGAATAACCGGATATATGACGCAAGGTCACGCCCAGATCAATATTGTATGTTTTTGATTCCCAGGGATATGTCCAGGTTGCATCTAACTGTTCAAAATTAAGTATCTCAGTATTTGTTGGGTTCACAAACTGAGGGTGCTGCTCAGCATCCTGAATATTCGTCAGATGATTAAATTTGAAGTTTAGTAAGGGCTCACTTTGCTGGGCGATAGCTTGCGAAGTCAACAAACTGAACAGTAACACTGCCAGCATCAACTTGCCTGTTTTCAAATTAGTCGTAAACATAATAAATCACAAAGTAACGCTTGGATGTAGCTCATCCTTAAGCTGAAAAAACTTGTGGGGGATGACAGTAGGTATATTATAACTAAGTCTAGACTATGAAACTAGCAAGTCACAGTTACAAATGTCATTTTTTGTTAACTGCTTCCATTTACGAAAGGCTCCTTTAGGTGCTTAGTATTACCCATTAGGGCTACAAAATTATTCCATCCTCTTTTTCTCTAAAACGATGAACACTAAAGATACAGAAAGTTAAAAGCTAAATTTGAAACCTATGTCCATACTAATTTCTTCTTGAGGTACGCCACCTTCTGTATTAACCAGGGAAGGCAAATAGTTTTTACGATCGAAAACATTTCGGATATTTGCATATAGCTGCCACTTATCTTTAAATGATTTAGTCAAATTTACATCTGTGCGCCAATAATCTTCTAAATCATCCGGCACAATTGCATTTCTAACAGGCCCCTCTTTTGCATCAAGATGTACCCTGTTATTAACATACAATTTCCAGCCAGATATGAAGTCATAACCTATACCTAAATTTATAATAACACCAGGAAATGCCATATAATCAGCATTGTCTGTTTCGCTTTCGCTTTTCACATATGATGCACTTGCCTCAATTAACCATTTTTCAATTTTATTCAATAGGGTTAATTCCAAGCCATATGAATTGCTTCTGGTTACATTTGCAAAAGTATCATCGATCGTATCATTATTAGTATCGACAGCTGCAATACCGTTTTTCCATTCACTGCTAAATAATACTGCTTCAAACTTAAAGTTTTTTTTCTGTTTCAGGTATATCAATTCGATAGTGTCCAGTTCTTCCGGTTGTATATTGGGATTCCCGGTGATAAATGCTGTACCACCTACTTCATTAGCTGCCGCTGCCCGAAATGACTGTCCATAGAGAGCTTTCACTACAGAACTGGAATCAAGGGAATAAATCACACCTAATCGAGGAGTAAATTGGGAACCAAAGTCACTATAGTCATCAAGACGAAAGCCATAACGCAATATCCATTTTTTTTCTGCAAAATCTGTTTTGCCATCGATTAAAAAACTATTAATTTTGCGTGTCGATCCGCTAAATGGTAAATCTGCTTCGACAATGGTTGTTGTTGCATTGAAAACTTTACGACGTTGCAAATCAATTTTATCGTGCCTCATTCCAAATGCAGCACTCAACTGGGTATTTTTAGTGAATTTTTCATTACGATATATTATTTGAGCTGCCTCTCGGTGCTCATCCCCATTTAAAAATATATTATTTGTAGGACTAGCAGGACGCTCAAAAATATGATGCTGATCCCAGTAATAGGTTTCTAAACTTAAACTACTATGATTTGACAAGTTATAATTCACATCAAATTTATACATCACCATATCTGCTTCAACACTAGCGACATCATTGTCAGGGTCCCCGCCCTGGCCTCCCTGACCATGGAAATCATTAGTATCATTGTCATCGTAATAAATACCAAATTTGTATGACCAGGTTTTATTTTCATCAGAATTTAATTTTGCAACAAATGTACTTGATTGGTAATTAAAATCCATCACCCCTGAACCTGAAGTATTACTATAGGCTATATCTTGATCTGGTTGTCCGCTAGTTGAAACCGAAAGGTTGATACGCCAATCATTACCCAGAGATTGACTACCATTATAACCCGCTGCATAAAAACCATTTGTCGCTATACGACCTTTTACAATATTTGCGTTCTTTTCCGACTCAAAAGATTTGAGGGCAACGACTCCGTGAAATGCATCCGACCCATACAAAGCAGAACCTGGTCCCCGGGTAACCTCAATTGAGTCAAGCGTATTCAACTGTATATTCGGTCTATCAACATCGGAAGTACCCAGGTTGAAACTGGTAATTGATACACCATCCCATATAGTTGCTATACCCCGCGCATCGGATAATGCATAACCTCTGATTCGAACGGAGTCCTGAGCTAAAAAATTAGGTAATGCTATAACAGAGGGTAAATTAATGATTGCATCATTAAGACGACGTGCACCACGCTTCTCCCAGTCTTGATCTGTTATAACGGCTACTGTTGAGCCTGCAGTTAAGCTAGTTTCATTAAATAATGAGGTAGAAGTGATAGGAACGTTTAATAATTCTTCGATTGATAGCTTCAGGAAGTCATCAATGTTAGATTGATTATGTTGTGTCGCCACCGCACTAGGAGAGAAGCATATAGCAAGGCATAAAAACATATTTCTTACACAAAAATTATAAGAAATAAATTGTGATTTTATGCTTCGATACAACTTCATTATTACCCCATTAGTATTTAAATACCTACAATAACCAAGTTTTTTAGTATAATATTTAGGGTATACCCCAGTACCGCGAATGTCAAAATACTTTATTCAATCAATACCAAATATAATCATACATTAATAATTTCTACTTATAGTTCATTTATAAAAATAACATAACTATTTTTTCTAAATTGGAAACAATTGTTACA
>CAMYJG010000043.1:51207-62302 GCA_947258695.1 uncultured Ectothiorhodospiraceae bacterium
TAAACTTTGAAAACAATAACTAAACTCTTTTTATTATTCACTCTTAGTAGCTGTATTTTCTATAGCGCTGGAGTTTATCCTGATGTAACAAAAGAATTTACTGTTAAAGCAGCTTTCATGGTTAAGTTAACTCACTTTATTCAATGGCCTGATACAACAGATACAAAACTCAAAAAACCGGAATTTACAATTTGCATTAACCATTCACATAAGATCAAAACTGCTCTTGATGATTGGGTGAAAACTGGCTTAATTAAAAATAAACCTGTATCTGTAAAATATTTAACACACATTTCCCCCTCTTTAAAAAATTGTAACATGCTTTTTATTGCCAAAAATGAAAGGCTAAATTTTTTATTACGCCAGGCGAAAAAATATAATACCCTGACAATCTCAGATATTCCGGGAAATGCAAAACGAGGAGTACTGATTAATTTTATTAATACAGATGGAAAATTACGTTTCGAAATCAATTTAAACGCGGCCAAGAAATCCAGGTTCATCATTAATCCCAGGTTATTAAAACTGGCAACAATAGTTGCTACCGGGGAGAAAAGATAATGAACTTTTTCTACCAACTATCATTACGTAACAAAATCATCACTATAGTATTAACCACGGTGATTCTTGCCCTGTCAATTGGTTTTAGCTTCAACTTATACCAGGAATTAAAATCGACAAAAAATAACCTGCTTACGGAAAAAATTCTTACCGCTAAAATTGTTGGCAGTTACACTACCTCAGATCTAACCTTTAATAACAGAGAAACCGCGCTGGATTCTTTGTCATATTTAAAAACCGATCCAACCATCATCAATGCATATATTTTTGACCATAAAAATAAACTTTTTGTCAGCCTTTATAAAGATGTTGTTACAACAAAATCACAACGCTTTATCTCATCTCATGAATTCATTAACAAAGAGTTAGTCGTTGTTGAACCGATATATCTGGATAAAGAAAAAATCGGCACGCTGCATTTAGTCTCTTCAACTGAGCAATACCTGGAAACCATTCAAACCAGGATAAAATATTTTGCCATATTGATTGCAATACTGGTTGCACTATCTTTTGTCTTGGCTGGAAAATTATCAGCAATAGTTACCTCACCTATTTTATCCCTGGTAAATGCGATTAATTTATTTTCAACGAAAAAATTTGAGCAAATCAAAGTTGACAGCAAACATAAAGATGAGACTCAACAATTGGTCAATTCATTTAACGACTTGCTTTTCCAGTTAAAAAAACGGGAAGAAGAAAGCGATAATGCAAAAAATCACATTCATAACATATTAAATAATTTAGTCGAAGGAGTAATGACTATTTCAGAAAACGGTCTTATTCGTTCAGTCAATTTAACAGCTGAAAAAATGTTTGGTTATTCAGCAAACGGTCTTATTGGAAATTCAATTACTACTCTCACCACTAAAGAACAACTTGAAAAATTTGACGGATATTATAATTATTATACGGAAACAGGTGAAATAGCCATTACTTTAAAAGGATTTGAAACAATAGGTGTAAAAAACAATCGATCTCAATTTCCAGTGTTTGTAACAATATCAAAAATACCAGGTTCAGATAATGATGAACAATTACTCATTATATCATGTCAGGATATTAGCAGTAAAAAATTGCAAGATGAGCAAATACGGCGTACTCAAAGAATGGATGCGTTAGGCAAACTAACAGGTGGTATTGCACATGATTATAATAATATGTTGGGGGTGATATCTGGGTATGCTGAGTTAATTGAATACCAACCAGTCGACCCCGAAACACTCAAATCATATGCTTTAGAAATACTTAGAGCTACTGATAGAGGAAAAAGCCTGACCAGTAAATTACTTGCATTTACGAAGAAAGACTCTACCGAAGCCAACATAGCTAATATTAACGAAGCTATCATTCAAAATAAAAACATTATTGAAAAAACTATTACTGCAAAAATAACACTCGACTTAAAATTAGTCGATAACATATGGAATTGCTGGATAGATACAGGTGATTTTGAAGATGCCTTATTAAATCTTTCTATTAACGCAATGCATGCAATGGTTGATGGTGGAACTCTTAATATAGAAACACATAATATCCATATGAATGAAATTGAAGCCGATGTTCTGAACTTATCCCCTGGCGACTATATTAAACTCACTATACATGATACCGGCGTTGGTATGGACGAAAGTACTCGCACTCATATTTTTGAGCCTTTCTTTACCACTAAAAAAGATAAAGGCACTGGATTAGGGTTAAGCCAGGTTTATGGCTTTGTAAAACGATCAAATGGTGAAATTAAAGTTTATTCTGAACCAGGACAAGGCACACACTTTAACTTATATTTCCCCCGATATGTATCGGCTAATAAAAACAGCCCAGAAGACGTAGTCAAAGCTACTGATACCAGTTTATATAATGGAACTGAGACTATTTTAGTAGTAGACGATGAACAAGCTCTTAGACTGTTAGCTAAAGATTTATTAAAACTTTTTGGCTATTCAGTTCTAACGGCGGAGAGTGCTGAAGATGCTTTAAATATACTTGAAACAAATAAAATTGATTTATTATTAAGCGACATCATCATGCCTAATATAGATGGTTATCAACTAGCTACAGAAGTTACTCAGCGTTTCCCTGAAGTAAAGATTCAATTAGCTAGCGGTTTTAGTGGTGAACAACTTTCTGATTTAAGTGATAACAACAAGAAACTTCACGATGATTTATTACATAAGCCTTATCGTAAAAATCAATTATTACAGCGCGTAAGATATCTTTTAGATAATTAAACTATAGTTATATCAACTTTCAGGGAAACCAATTTCTCTTAAAGCCGACACACGATTATCAGTAAATTTCATCAAGCCTGCCTTCAAACTCCCTGTTTTTTGTGCACGTTGATAAGCTTCAAGCGCTTCTTTACCTTTGCCCGATTTTTCTAAAGAGATACCTAAACCCAGCCACCAGACTCCCGCAGCCGGGCGAACTTTTACTAACCTTAGATAAATATCAACCGCTTTATTATGATTCTTAACCCTTTGGTAGGTAGCGGCCATTAAAGCAAAATAATCCGGCTCCTCGCTTATTGCTATAGAAGTAGCACCGCGGTTTAATATTTTTATGGCCAGCTGTGGTTTATTTTGTTCAAGTAATACACGGGCATATAGTTTTGCAAACAACGGGTACTCGGGGGCAATTTTAACCCCTTCACTTAACAGTTCTGCTGCGCTAATAAAATGACCGGATTTTATATAGATACCTGCCAGCATTTCACGTGCTTTAATATGTGGAATATAAAGTGACAATGCCTCGCGTAAATGTTCTTTACCCTGACGTAACCTGCCTTGTTGTAATAACTGGTAACCTTTTTGATAGGCAATTTCAGCCAACTGTTGGCTATTAAGGGGACGATGTTTTTTCTTAATATTTAATGTCTCAGCTGTACTAACTTCTTCGCTGTAGACCTCTTCTTCTACATTAACAGCCTGTGAATAATCATTAGTGACAACAGCTACAGGCTTAACTATTTTTTGTGCAACTGCTTTTTTTCTTACGACAGGTTTACTAACCTTTTCTTTTACAACAGGAGCAGGATTATCTTCATTTATTGCTAACATCTGAGCATTATGTGACGTTCTTTCCCATAATAAATAAGCTATTACAGCTAACAACAATGAAAGAGTAGCAATCGAAGAAAATAGCTGCCAATTAAATGTTTTTTGATTAGGGCGAGTTTCCCAGGTGATATTGTGACTTAATGATGGTGATGTTTCTAAATCACGCGAGCGTCTTTTTTCCAGGTCTTTTAACATTTGGTTAATCAGGCTCATACTAAATACCTCAACTGATTAACGTAATAAAAAAAAGGTAACAAGTGATACAGCAAACAGACTCGCCGTTGCAATTACCCAGGCAGGTGTTGCATGATTTGCATGGCTGAGCTGTGCATCTTCTGTGTCTTTAATGGCTGCCCGCATATTATCTTTATTAACATGCTTGGTACCCTGACCATAAGCCGACATTAGTGATTTATGTGACAGGATATTGATTAATCGCGGTATACCACGACTTGCTTTATATAAACTGCTCATCGCCTTTTCTTCAAATAAGTTACCGCCTTTATAGCCAGCCACCCCTAAACGGTGTGTCAGGTATAGTTTCATTTCTTCCTGATCAATGGGTTTAAGCACATAAGAAAAAGTAATACGTTGTTTTAATTGACGGACATTTTTCTCGTTTAAATGATCATCTAGCTCTGGTTGACCGAACAAAATCACCTGTAATAATTTTTGTTTTTCAGTTTCCAGGTTAGTTAATAAACGTAACGCTTCCATCGTTTCAACCGGCATAGTTTGCGCTTCATCAATACATAAAACTATATTTTTACCTTCTGCAGTTAATTCAAGCAGACGATTACTAATCAGTTTTAGCAATTGATGGTGTCCATAATGACGGCTCATATCCAGGCCAAGCTCATCAGCAACGGCACTTTGTAATCCGTAAGGCGTCAACATAGGATTCGGAATATAGGCTGTCACAAAACGATCTTCTACGGTGTTTAATAACTTGCGACAGAGTAAGGTTTTACCGGTCCCCACTTCACCAGTTACTTTAATAAATCCTTCACCCGCTCGTAATGCAACCAGCAATGTATTCAATGCTTCTGAATAATGACCGTGCGCATAAAAATAACTGGTGTCAGGTGTTATTGAAAAAGGCGCTTCTGTTAAACCAAAATAATCCTGGTACATATCAATCTCTCAACTTTGTTTACTTTATTGCGATCTAACTTTCTTCAGACGTGACTTCATGTCTTGCACATACCTTTCCATTTGTTGATCCGAATCAATCACAACAGGTTTTAATAAAATAACCAACTCACTCTTTTTCGAAATTTCCTGCGTATGACGGAATAAAGCACCTAATAGTGGCAAGTCACCTAACAGTGGTACTTTCGATACATTTTCTTCAACCGAGTTTTGCATCAAGCCACCTATAATCACAACCTGACCACTTTTTGCCCGGATAATGCTATCCGATTCTCGTATAGAGCTTATTGCTAATGGCACACTCAAAGCTGTTCCGGTAGCAACACTGATATTTTTTGTTTTCTCTGCAACAGTACTGACAGTCGGGTGAACGTGTAAAATAATTTCTCCACTTTCGCTAATCTGTGGAATCACATCTAACGCGACACCGGAAAAGAAGGGCGTTAATTCTACATTACTTTGCGTTGAAGCTGTCGCAGTTGTTGTGCTGGTGTTGCTTTCAACATCGGTAATAAAGAATTCATCTTGTCCAACTTTAATCACTGCCTTTTGGTTATTAACCGTTGATACTTGCGGGCTGGAAAGTACCTGCACATCACCCTGGGTTTTTAATAATTCAATAAAAGCACTAAAGTCATTCCCAACGTTTAACGCTAATGAGAACATTCCACCAAATGCACTGGCTGCTGTCCCAGATACCTGTGCCAATGCAGATGGATCTAAGATACCCGAATTCCCTGCAATACCCGTCACACCTGAGCCACCAAAGATGGTACCGCCACCGGTTTGCCCGGCAAGTGCCTGGTTATTACCCGATGTAGATGTATTTAACGCTGCCCAGTTTATCCCGGTCTGAAAACGTTCATTTAATTCTACTTCAAGAATTTTTGCTTCGATGATGACCTGGCGTTGTACAAAACTTTGCGTTTTGTTTATAAATTTTTCAACGGCACGTAACTCATGTGGCATCGCCCGTACCACAACCATACCTGACTGCGGGCTGACAACCACATTACGGCCTTTCTTATTACCAACCAGTGCGGTCAAACTATCTTTTAACTCAACCCAGAAATTAGAGTTACTCTCTGTATTAATATTGCTACCAGAAACATTTTGAGTAGTGCTTGCAGCATCACCACTGCCACTCACTGATTCTGTTACCTGGCCTGAACTCACACTCATTTGTGAACCACCACTGCGATTCACATTTAAATAGTTCATGGTAAAGATACGGGTACGCATGGTATTGGGGAAAACGCTGTATCCTGTTTTTGTTCTTTCATAGTCATAGCCATAGACATCACGTACTACTTCCATAACTTCGGAAACACTGACATTTTTTAAATCCAGGGTAAGCCGACCTTTAACCTTGGGATGCAAAATCATGTTATAGCTACTGTCTTCAACCAGGCCCATAAAGAACTGTCTGACTTTTACCCGGTTAACTTTAATATCAAAACGTGGCTCAACATCAATGCTTCCCGCACCCGGGGCGCTTAAGTTGATATCGGGCAATAAAGCAGAGGCAACATCATCGGCAACAGCTTGATCGCTATCAGCAGCTACCTGTGGTGCTGCAACCTGGTTGCTTTGGAAGGCATCATTAATCATTTGATCTAATGCACTCACTTCATCCATTTCGGGCTGACTGGCACAGGCACTTAATAACATGCAAACCGCAGCAAGCTTTATGAAACCATATCTAGTATTACTTTTTTTCAAGCTATTCTCCGCCATACTCTTGATACATTAACGCACTTTCGTTTTCTTAATGACTTGTGACACTAATCGAACCGTAAATGTTTTACCTTGTTTTTTTAACTTTACTGATGATGGATAAATAGCAACAACTTTAGCGCCATTAACAACATCACCTGACTCCACCGAACGATCATTAACAACAGCAGAACGTCGCGTTGCCGATATTCTGACTGCCGATAATAAATAACGAATATCAGCAACTGCCTTTTTGCCACCCGCTAATACCAATCGATGACCGGGTGGTCGCGTTGGATCATCCAGCTGTGCATAACTGGTTATCGGTAATGCTACCAACAGTATAAAACAAAAATGTTTCGCTATAGTTTTAAACACCGATCCAACCCTCATGGAAACTTAAGGTATGCACAGTAATCACGATACTTGAAACCGGATATTCTTCTACGTTTAACTCCAAGACATCCCAATAAAAATCCCACGGTAATTCATCTAGCGCCCGCAGATATTTTAAAGTACTCAGGTAGGAGCCTTTAAATTCTATTTGTAAACCATGTCGATACACACCTAAAGATTCTTTTGCTTCGCCCTCTTTAACTTTTAATTGAGACAAAGGTGTTGAACCCAAACTTTCTACCCGCTGTAATTTCAAATCCGTATTTTGTGCAAGCACTACTTCAAGTACACGTGCCATTTGCTTAGGTTCAATTAACCCATGCATTTTTTCTTTTAATTGTGTATTGATGTTAGCTATTTGTTCATCCAGTAATTTTAATTTTTGTTTTTCCTGTAAATTTGGATCAAGCCCTTTTTGGCTGCGAATCACCGCCATCTGTGCTTGAGTCTGACTGGTTTGGTTTTGCAAACTACTAATTTGCTTGCCAATCATGCCATATTGATGATTAATGGGTGAAAGAATTAACTCAACAAAAATAATGATGATAGCGACAACCGTTAGCAACATGACCGAGAGTCGTTCCCGCTCATTTAAGGCATCAAATTTATCCAGTAAGGGCTGTAACTGCTTAATCATTTTGCAGTTACCTCAGACGTTTTTATATTTTTTAAACTGAAGTTCAACCATTGTTTTTTCTTTTCGTTACGCGCCATCAATAAACTTTCAAATTCTGTGCCAGAAAACGCTTTTTCAGCGGATAAACGTTGTAAATATTTTGGTAATAATGAAGATTTTGAGGTTGTACCTTGTAAAGCAACATCACTACCACCCGCTGCAATGCGTATTTGAGTTAGCCATAAACCCTCAATCCGTTGCCGCGCCAGGCCACTGATGTGTTGAATAAATCCTTCGGTATTACCAAATTGATCCTGGCTCAATACGCCCAGTACTTTTTGTTTATTGGTTAGCTCTTTGCTTTTAGCTGCAATTTGTTTTACCAGTGAAGAATCTTTTTTTACCAGTGATAATTCAGCCTGTAATTTTTGTAAATCAGCCATCGCTACTTTTTGCTGTTCTTTATGCTCAACCAAACTAGATTGACGTTGCTGTAACTGAAAATATCTGCCTGCTGTCAATAACGAAAACACAACGACAATTACAATACTGATTTGCACTAGCATCTGTGCAGAATATTTTGACTTCTGAACTTTTAGCTCATCCTGAAGCAGGTTAACTTGCTGCATACTCATGCTGCTTCGCCTTTAGTTTGCATCGCAGCATTTGTTTCTCTTAATGCTGAGCCGATTGCATAAAAGCAGTTTGCCTGTTGTTCTATGCTCATCGGTGTTGTGACATCCAGCACTGCATTTAAATCCAGTAAACGCACCTGCAAACCAAGTGCACTGGCTAACTGGTTTATCACTCCCGGAATTTCATAAGGTAATGGCGCAATCACTAGGCTGTTAATCGCAGGTTTAGCAAAATGACTTTCATAATAATCGAGAGAACGTTGTACCTCGAGAACAATATCATCAAGTGCACGTTGTTGATCCGGTGACAGACCTTCTTCTAAAGCCAGTCCATCTGACTCATTTGGATTCTCACCCAGTATTGAGTTTGCTTGAGGTGCAGATAAAGAGAGATGACCCACATCAATATTTCTTGCCAGGTAAAGTGATGAATCATGAGTCAGGGTCATTAAGCCACTTGCGGCGTCCAATTTTAATAACGCGACACCCTGTTGATCTTCGGGTAACAACTCAGCAATATTGCGCATCACTAACTCGGCAATATCAATATTTTCAAGCTCAAGCTCATGTTCTGCAAACAATCGAACCCGTTGTTTTAAAAAATTTTTTTCTGCCGCAGTAACATAAACCAGTGGAGTACGTCCGCGTTCTTTTTGTCCCGGGATTTCAAATACATCAACAATGGCATCATTAACATCAAATGAAAGGCTATCTTTTACCCGCCAGCGCACCGCCTGGCGTAACTCCTTCTCCGGGACTTCCGGTTTCTCCAACATCACCAGGTTTGCATCAGATGAATGCAAGGTGGTGACAACGGGGGTTTCTTGTAATTTATTTTGCTGTGTAAACTGCTTAAAAACTTGAACCGTGTCTGCCTGGTTCTCAATAGGGGAAAAATGGAATGACTGCAGCGAAGGAGGTTGGCCGGCTGTACGAGTAATGCATGCATGGGCAATGCCTTCTCTTGAAAGCACCACTGCGTTCGTTCCCTGACCGCGTTTTTTCTTCTTAAAGAAATTAAACACTAAGCCTCCGACTCTCTTTAAAACATTACTAAAACCAAGTAATTTACATGGTTATTATGCGATATAAGTAAATTTAGCACATAAACGTAATGGTTTACTATAGATTTCTTACGTAACCTCCTGTTTTTTTAAAGATTATAGTACATATTCTAAGTATTGCCCAATTCGCACTAATCCGACTAATTAGCCGGATTACTCCCAGACAGGTAACTTGCCACAATTCCAACAAATAGCACCAAGCCTATCCAGTTATTGTTCAAAAAAGCACTGATACATAAGGCTGGCTGGCGATATCGAATCAGGTATTGTTGATAAACCATCAGCGCAGCTGATACCAGGATAGCAATGCTAAATTCAACGCCCAATTGCGCCTGTTGTCCGACCAAATAAAGCGCAAACAGCATCATACCTTGCAAAATACCGATAATCACACGATCGGCATCACCAAAAAGAATCGCGGTCGACTTCACCCCTATTTTTAAGTCATCCATGCGATCGGCCATGGCATACATGGTGTCGTAAATCACTGCCCAAATCACCGTAACCACGTAAATGAGCCAGGCAATTCTTGGTACCTCGTTGGTTTGCGCAGCAAAGGCCATCGGTACTGCCCACGCAAAAGCCATTCCCAACACGATTTGTGGCATATGCGTGTAACGTTTCATAAAGGGGTAAATACCAGCCAGCATCACACCACCAACCGATAATAAAATAGTGAAGGTATTCATGGTGAGCACCAGCAAAAATGCGGTAAAACACAAGCCCATAAATAGCAGCATGGCTTCATCTGGTGAAACCTTACCCGTTGCAATCGGGCGTTCCTTGGTTCGATTTACCCGTGGATCTATTTCCCGATCGGCATAGTCATTGATAACACAACCCGCGGAACGCATTAAGATGACCCCGAGAACAAAAACCGTCAAAACACCCGGTCGCGGCATGCCTTCAGCCGCAATCCACAGTGCCCAAAGAGTTGGCCACAGTAAAAGAAAAATTCCTATGGGTTTATTTAAACGTGCGAGTAACGCGTACTGATAGACACGCTGCCTGACATAAGACCAGTCGGTGCCTTTTTTATAATAATTTTTCATAACGCGATCATACTAAAGTTCAAGGGGTCAGAACACTTGATTCGCTATTTTAAAATGGGTGGTAAAAAGACTTCATTAACCAGCAACGGTTTTTTGTGTAAATAAAAAACAGAACGTCGTCCCCAAACAAGTTCTGGCGACTTGTTTAAACATTGTGTTGCACAGCCAAACATGCGTTGGCCTTTTTTTATTTCGGCAATTTCCAGATCATCACGTTGAATATACGGATCTGAAAATAACACTTCACCCAACGGCCGGCTGCCTAACTTGCCCAAAAAACGGCGCCGCCCCGTTAATGTTTTTCTTGGTAATACGCTGCGGGCAAATACCCACGGTTCACCATCACAGTGCAAGATCACTTCACGAATTAAGGCAAGGTGTTCCGGTTGCGCACCTAAACGCAACGCTTCATTCAACATTGGCCGTTGCCACTTTTGTGATAACACTTCGACGCGAAAATCATTTTTACAATGCAGTAAAATTCGCCGGGTTAATGAACCCTGCTCAAATAACCACGGCGCCATTTCTAAAGGTACTTCATGCCCCATTAACATGGCATGACTACGCCAGACCGGTTCTGCAATATGATGACCAAAGTTATTGGGTGTTAAAATTCTCAATCTATTCTCTAATTTTATTTTATTAAAAAACTCACTGTTTTATTACTACCCTCATCCTAACCTTCTCCCAGAGGGAGAAGGAATAACAATTGGGATGAACTTAAACCGCGGCATATTTTTTTGCCTGACCTATCCAGCGGTTGATTAACGGCTCTACACATTCAGGAAAAAAATGAAAAACCTGGTTAGCCATGTCAGCAACTTGCGGTATTAACTCCTGGTCTCGC
>CAMYJG010000044.1 GCA_947258695.1 uncultured Ectothiorhodospiraceae bacterium
GCGACGACATTCATATATTGATTACAAAGCACCCTTTGAGTATGAGAAAATGAAAGCTGTTGCTTAATTAATGTGTCCGTGAAGTTGGGGGAAGTCCAGAGAGCACTTAATGAACGCGCTACGCTTGTTCTGGTCACTTTGTTTCTAATATACAGAGAATATGGTTCTCTTTTATAAAGGCGTATACTGCGGCCATGACTAGTAAAATAGTTTTAATCTATGACAAAGAATGCCCGGCCTGTAATAACTACTGTCAGTTTGTTCGTATTCGTGAAAGTATTGGTGTTCTTGAGCTTGTTAATGCTCGTGATACGAGTGATGATATGAATAGTATTACGGCTCAAGGCTTAGATATTGATCAAGGCATGGTTTTAAAACTAGATAGCCAACTTTATTATGGTGCAGATGCTATTCATATGTTGGGATTAATCAGCAGCCGCTCAGGTGTTTTTAATCGTTTTAATTACTGGCTATTTAAATCAAAAAAACGATCTCACCTGTTATATCCTGTACTCCGGTTTTTTCGAAACTTACTTCTGAAAGTACTTAATAAAACTAAAATTAATAATTTGGGTATAGCTGGAAATGATAAGTTCTAATCTCGATTTACAATTTTTTTAAAGCATTATTGTGATGTTATTTTTTAACACATTAAAGCTGCTACTGCCTGCATTAATTCCTTCCTGGAATTTTTTTGATGTTATTGCGCCCTCGCCGCGGATTGAATACACACTGCTTAACTCAGAAAATGAAATGATTGCTGAATGGAAGGAATTTCGACCACGGCCTGAGCGCTTATCCTTCATTCAGGTTCTATATCGGTTGTTTTGGAACCCTCGATGGAATGAAACTTTGTTTATGGTGAGTTGTGCGGAACGTATTTTGCAAAATCCGACACAGAACCAAGATAGTGAAAATGAAATATTAAATCGCATTACCAGTGAGCTCAGCGAAGAGGGTTTAAATAAATCTTTAACTGCTGCAACACATATTCAATTTCGGCTATTAACAATACAGCGACAAGATGAACAACTTATACATGAGGTTAATTTTATATCACGTAATCAGATCTTACCCGGTAATATATTAACGCCTGGTAATGATGTATGAGTTTCGAAGACGCCATTCGTTTAACAGAAATTTTATTAGGCTTTGCCTTTGTTCAACAAAGTATCGAATATCTCAGGGGGATTGATACTCTTTTTTCCAACTTTCGGTATTTGTTTATAGCACGCTTGCTATTTTCGGTATTGCTTATTGTGGGTTTTCAACCTGCATGGATCTTGTTGTTACTCGTGTTAATAGGCCTGGTTATGCTACATCGCTTTCAAGGTCCCTATAATGGGGGCTCGGATCGTATGAGTTTATTGGTTTTATGTAGCCTGTGTCTTGTACACTTTGTGCCTTCACTATATTGGAAAGAAATTGCATTTGGTTATCTTGCACTGCAATTAGTGTTGTCGTATTTCATTTCTGGTTGGGTAAAAGTCATCAATCCAGACTGGCGTAGTGGCCGTGCATTATGTGATGTGTTTCAGTTTTCAGCTTATCCTGTCAGTGAATCGTTAAGGGCATGGTCTAATAAACCGCGACTACTCTTTACACTGTCATGGGGTGTTATACTGTTTGAATTGCTTTTTCCTTTTTCTTTATTATCAGTTACCAGTCTGTATGTCGCACTGGTCATTGCAGCAGGTTTCCACTTTGCGAATGCTTGCTTGTTTGGCCTTAATCGATTTTTTTGGATATGGCTTGCAGCTTATCCAGCTATACTCTGGTTTCAATTTCGTATTATGTCTATAACTTAATATTATATTTGAAATTTCATTAGAGGCACAAAAGAAGTTTTATAAAATAAGTTATATATTAAAGGAGTAGGAGTGTTTTAATTTTAATCACTCCGAACCCTTTCATCAGCCTTTTATGCAAACCAGTGGCGTTAAGCGTACTATCTTTTTCGCTAAGCCGGATTGATCCGCCGAATCTACAACGGCCGTGACATCTTTATATGAACCGGGTGCTTCTTCGGCAACACCACGCATGGATGGACTGCGAACAAGTATTCCTTGTTCTGTTTCGAGTTGTTTTATTAGCTCTTTGCCATGCCAGCGCTTTTTGGCCTGGTTGCGACTCATAGCGCGCCCGGCACCATGACATGCAGAACTGAAAGCGAGTTGTTCACTTTCTTTAGTGCCTGCAAGAATATAAGAACTTGTCCCCATCGAACCACCAATAATCACGGGTTGTCCGACATCACTTAATACCGCGGGAATATCCGCATGACCCGGACCATAGGCACGTGTTGCGCCTTTGCGATGAATATAGAGTTGACGTGACTCGCCATTAATTTCATGTTGTTCTAGTTTGCAGGTATTGTGTGAGACATCATATAAGAGTGTTAAGTCTGCATCAGGTATGACTTTTGCAAATGCATCTCTTGTTAAATCAGTTATGATTTGTCGATTCGCCAATGCGCAATTTACGCCTGCACGCATAGCACCAAGGTAGGCTTGACCAAGATCAGATTTAATCGGCGCACAAGCCAGTTCCCTGTCAGGTAATTCAATACCAAATCGAGATGCTGCTTTGGCCATGTCAATTAAAAACTCGGTACCTATTTGGTGCCCCAGGCCGCGTGAACCGCAATGGATACTGACCACGACATCACCTTGCTTAAGACCAAAGCGTTCTGCCGTTACTTCATCATATAGCGTGGAAACAGTTTGCACTTCGAGGTAATGATTACCAGAACCTAAAGTTCCCATTTCATTTTGCTGGCGTTTTATCGCGTGATCTGAAACATACCTTGGCTCTGCACCTTGCATGCAACCATGTTCTTCGATACGTTCCAAATCGGTTTCTTCACCAAAGCCTTGCTCAATGGCCCAGCGTGCCCCGCCTTTTAGCATGGCATTCATTTCTTTACGCCTGAGATGAATGAGTCCGGTACTGCCCAGGCCAGAAGGGATGTCTCGATAGAGTTGTTCAACTAATTTTTTTTTAACCGGTTCAATGTCTTTTGTTGTTAAACCGGTATGCAAGCAACGTACGCCACAAGAAATATCAAAGCCAACACCACCTGCAGAGATGATGCCTTCATCTTCTGCATCAAACGCTGCGACTCCACCAATCGGAAAACCATAGCCCCAATGGGCATCGGGCATGGCATAAGCCGCTTCAACAATACCTGGCAACATAGCAACATTGCAGATCTGTTCACGGACTTTATCATCCATATTCTTGATCAGTGTTTCATCGGCATAAATCACTGCAGGCACACGCATTTTCCCGCTAGGCTCTATACGCCAGGTGTAGTCATTAACTTTATTGAATATCTTGATATCGATGATGGCCTCCCTTTTATACATCCACTATGCATTGCGCACACCATAAACCTTGTTTATCTTTTTTTACTTGTAGCTCGGTTAATGTAGCCCCTTTAATTTCAACGGCCGGTTGATGTTTTTTCCGGTTAACTTGTTCGCCACATATGTTTGCTTTTAAACGGCCATCATTGATTTGAATATCAAACTGAGTAAAAAGCATATGACGGGTAGCCATTTCATATATAAGCACGTTCAACCAATCGACAAATAAAAACTCCAGGTTTGTTGAGTTACATTCCACATCAAAACACGTTTTATTGCCGACCAATTGCGGATCAGTAATAACAGCCGTCATGGCCATTGCGGCTTGTGTAAAAGCCTCCTCGACCGAGTTGCCGCAGCCCCTGATACCGATATCAGCGATATGCTGGAAGTGTTGCCATGATGCCTTGTTATTCATAAGCTTAGGCGATTTTTATTAAAGTTAAGTAAAGAGGTGAAGTTAAATTAATATTAGAACTAATTAGTCTCGGCTACCATTAATTATCTAATTTAATACATTTATTAAATACAATTCTATTTCAAGTGTTCTGACGCCATTATTTGCATTATTGATGAATAATTATATTTATTCATTTTCTTTTTTCTGCCAACTGGCATTACGTGTCATTTTACCCCATGTGGCTTTACGACCAAAAACCCACTGAAAAAGCCCCATCAATCGCCATATCGAAGTAAGCTGGCGATAACCGATATTCTCCATGATAACGGCGAAGAATAACCTAACTAACTCCATGGGACGCTGGTATACATGGAAAGATATTTCTTCTAATAGTAATGCGGTGGCTGAAAGCAACATACCAAAGCCGATAGCGATACCCATTAAGGTGATGAAGACATTGAAACTAATGTAGTCAGTCATGAAGCCTACGATAATAATGGCATAACCAAATACTTCTATTAGTGGACCAAACCATTCAAAAAATAGCATAAAAGGAAAAGCAAGAAAGCCGACTGCACCAGAGCGTGGGTTAAATAACAAGCCAATATTTTTAAACAAGCTTTCGGCCAGTCCTCTTTGCCAGCGAATACGTTGGTGTTGTAAAACTTTTAGATTTTCAGGTGCTTCGGTCCAACAGATAGGATCAGGAACGAAGGTAATACGATACGCTTGTTTGCGTTTACGTAACAGACGATGCAGGCGCACTACCAGCTCCATGTCTTCACCGATGGTATCGGATAAATAGCCACCAACTGAGACAACGGTTTCTTTGTGAAACAGACCAAACGCGCCAGAAATGATTAGCAATGCATTCATGGGTGACCAACCGAGTCGACCAAATAAGAATGCGCGCAGGTATTCTACTATTTGAAACAGGGCAAGAAAGTTTTTCGGCAGTCCAGCTTTAAACATGAAACCACGTTTTACACTTGAACCGTTAATCACTCGTACTGTACCACCCGCTGCAACTGTGCGTGGTTCATCTAAAAACGGTTGTACAATCCGTTGCAAACTATTTTGTTGTAATATCGAGTCTGCATCAACAGTACAAAACAACGGAAAGCGAGATGCATTAATACCTACATTAATAGCGTCAGCCTTGCCGCCGTTTTCTTTGTCTATCAGACGTAACTTTTTATTATGGTTGCAGTTGTAAAATTCCCTAACTGGTTGGGTGCTAAGGCGTTGACGATATGCTTCCGGAAAGCTGCTTAATTCAAAGTAATTGATGATTGTTTCAAGCGTTTCATCTGATGAACCGTCATTAATAATAATGATTTCATATTCTGGATAATCAAGTTGTAATAAAGCCTGGATTGAATTGATTATGGTAGTCTCTTCATTATAAGCTGGGACGATTAAGCTAATGGGTGGCATAACATCTGTCGCGCCTCCGGGTAACTCGGCGATAGAATGCTCATTCATATATTTTGAGATCGTGAATATGGCAGTAAAATTAAGGAGTAAATATCCGCTGCTTAACAAAAAAAAGTAACCCAGAAAAAACCACTGACTATAATAAAAAAATGTTTCGAGGTTCATTGCTGTTGTGCCTCTGCAATGACTTGTGTCAGTATGTCGCGGGCATATTTATCCTGGTGTTGATCGCGTAACATGTAAAGGGTTTCGTTAGTTTGGCCAGGAATTTTTACTATTGCCTGGGCTGCACGATATCGTACCCACCAGTTTTTATCTTCTGCCATTTTCAACAAGGTTTGAATATCGTCTTGTTCGCCAAAGCGACCTAACGCGGTGGCAGCATGCATACGCACATGCCAACGTGGATGTTTGACGAATTTCCGTATCATGGGTAACGCATCTGGATCGGCAATTATATGCAGGCAGACCGAAGATACCCGATCATCTTCAGTTGTTTGTAAAACGTTGGTAATTGTTTTAGTCAGGTGCAAGCAACGGGTTGTTTCCAGGTAACGTAATAGTCCTGGTTGTCGATCAGGTGGTGCGCTAGCAGCAAGTTGAGATAGTTGTTCACAAACGAGCTGTGGATTGGCTTGTTTTAACACATGGGCTACATTAGACCAGGGCCAGTCGCTGCGTTCTAATATCAACGGTATAATTAATCCTATCGCATGTTTTGCATCTATCCACATCAGGGCGCGAGCAGCGTTAATCGAAATAATAGGGTGTGGATGCTGTAATAGTTCAACCAATTCATCCCACGCGGCAAATTCACGCATGTGCCCCAGTGTCATAATGGCAAATAAGCGGTTACGCACGCTCCTGGTTTTAAGTATACGACGTGCAAAAATATCTATGCGTAAATGATGTGCAAGTTTGATTAATGGTTCGAGATGATCACCTCGAATTGTTCCAAACATGCGGTTCCATTCTTCCAAAAAGACACAGGTCTCACGTCGAGGCAATACTGGCATGCCGGATTTTCTGCCTAACAATATATGTGTGATTTCAGGACGCCATTTTTTTAGCAAGCGATAACGAAGTTTGCGGCTGGACAAAAACCGAATACGCATAATGAACACTTGAAAACTCAAAAGCAGAACTAAAGTGAATACACCTATCGCGGCATAAACCGCGAATTGTATAACCTGTTCAGTAGCGATAGCGGAGTCCAAGTCGATAACCATGTCGGGAATAGAAATTTCCTTGCTCATGAAAAGTAAAATCGTAATTGATAGCCCATTTAGGAGTGAACCAGTGCCGACCTTTGAATATAATGGTGGTTATACTACTTATCGGTGGGTTAGAACTACCATCGTATTCAAGTTCTTTACCTGTAGTGATTGCCAGTCCGAACTGGCTTCTGTCATCATAATAATAATCAGTAGCAAGAGTATGCGCGTTTAGTGTTTCTGTTGAAATAGCGGCTCCACTAACCTGTGTTACATACCCGGTATAAATGAAGCGGAAATTTTGCCAGTAACGTTCAACTATGAAACTTAATGCCTCAGTTGTTGTTTGGCTATAGCGGGTTTTGCGTAAGCCAAGATAACCATTCCAACCCTTTTCGAATCCTCGCTGTAGCTGAACAAAAGCAGACCATTTTGGGCGTACTCTATTCGTTGGACTTTTAGATGCTTCTACAACAACATTCCAGTCAGTATTTATTGGCATAAAGTAACCCAGCATAACTTCGTTATCATCCAGCTTGAAACGCTCAGTTTGTGTTGCCGATGCATATATTTTGTGACTATTATTATACTGGTGTTCAGTCATAAGATAAGTTGATGACCAGTTGTCATAGTTATTATCTAATATATCAAAATTTAAACCGAGCTCAATTTCGGTATAACTTCTATCAGCGGCTTTATTTTTAATACTCTCGACACCTTGCCACTGCGATCCAGGAAAACGTTTTTTTGCCTCTGCTAACAGTGTATTGCCTTTAGTTTGAGAGGATTTGTTATTAGATTTTTGTAATATAGTAATTTGTAATCGCCAGACATCGATGTAATCCGGTGAAGCTTTTCGTGTGGGTTCCAGTATTTTTAAAGCAGCCTGGCTTTGCCCGGACCAGTATAATGTTTGCGCCTTACCAAACAGGTAATCACTATTGGAGGGGAATTTTTTTAACAACCAGTCATATTCGCGTAACGCTTTATTGTATTTTTTTTGCCAGGCTAGTACGCGCGCAAGTTGAAAATGTAGAGCAGGATTATCGTGTTGCGTTTTAATTTTTTCCTGGAGTAAGGCTTCGGTTTCCGCATGGTTTTTTTCAGCTGCAATGGCTGCATTATTAACGAATATAAAAAGTATAATACTGATTATATTTAATTTAAATAAAGACATTATAATACACTTAAAGATGTCGCTTTATGCGAGCGAGTAGTTCCATCGGCTGGAAAGGTTTAACGACATAGTCATTAGCACCAGCATCTAAAGCTTGCACAATATCATTCTCCTGGAATTTAGCAGATAACATAATTACCGGAACCTCTTTCCAGGAATCCAAACTTCGTATTAATTTGATTAAATCGAAGCCGTCAATAAAAGGCAACATAACGTCAAGTAACACCAGTTTAGGTGGGTTAATTTCACTAATCATGTTGTGTGCCATTTGGCCATCAGTTGCTGCGGCAATTGTATAACCCTCCCGTTCAAGTAAGAAAGTTAGTAGGTACGCGATTTGATCATCATCTTCGATAATTAAAACCGTTTCAGAGTGGTCTGTCATAATACAAAATTTATCCGTCAGGTGTTTCTATATCAACACTTTAAATAGTGTATTTAATATTAACATATATAAGAGTTGAACAAATATTATTTTGTTACATATTAATACTATCGACCATATCCTAAAATTCATAAATATCTCATAAAATACACTGTTTTTTGAAGACAGAGTGAATTTACATTCGGAAGTAAATAAGGGCAGATAAAAAGAAGATTGTTCACTTGTTTGTGTGGCATACTAATTATTAATGCTTATCTAAAACCGCCGTTTAAAGTTATTGCCATGCATGAAAAAAATGTTCGTACAATAATTATTGCCTTTCTCCTTGTGTTGTTTATAGGGTTGTCATTTGTGATTGCCTACCCTTATCTGTTTGGTAAGCATTGGATTAGTTCAGGTAACGTATTCACGTTTGAGGGTGTCTCGGGTCCGGCTACTGAGAGTACTGTTGTTAAATCTGAGCCTGCTCAATGGCAAAAATATGCGCAAGGGAGTTCAAGTCGTCTGTCAATTTTATTAACAGATACAAATTCCGCCTGGTTAGGTTTAGTGCATGGACTTAAAACTATCGGTGTTCCCTTTCGTATTACAACAGATGTTGATGAGGCGCTTACTCATAAAGTCGTGCTGGTTTACCCGATGATTTCAGGAAAGGTGTTAACCTCGAGTGAACTTAAAAAAATTGCTGACTACGCACGAACCAGGGGAAGTCTTATTGGTATTAATGTGCTTGGTGGTGGGCTGCAATCGATCTTTGGTTTTAAATCTGTCGAATCTTCTCGACAACACACACGAATCGTACTTCAGGATAGTCACCCGGTTATGCAAGAATTAAAGGATGACGATTTTAGAAATATTCGCTTAAGTACAAAAGATGTGAATGATTTAAGTTTCGGTACGCATATTTATACAGAACCTAAGCATTCAGCCCTTGCTCTTTATAATGATGGCTCTGCGGCCATGGTCTATAACAAGTTCAAAGATTCTGAAACTTATGCTATCGGTTTTGATGTTGGCTTTTATCTTCTTAAAGCATACAACCGTCGCATGGAAAATGTGGCTGATACCTATGCCAATGGTTTTGAATCATCAGTGGATAATGTTTTACGATTGATTAAATCCATGTACCAGCGTCATGAATCACGTGCGTTGACACTTGGAACAGTGCCATACAATCATTCGCTTAGCGTGATATTAACTCATGATATTGATTACAGCCGCTCACTCGAAAATGCACTTGTCTATGCTAAGCATGAATCTGTTGAAAATACATCTGCTACGCATTTTATTCAGACTAAGTATGTTCGTGACTGGAATGACGAGATTTTTTTTGATGATGTTAATATTGATAACCTTAAAAAGCTTCAGAAGATGAACATTGAGTTGGCCAGCCATTCCGTGTCTCACTCGTTTAAGTTTCATGAGTTCGAAGCAGGAAGTGGTATTGAACAATATCCGGATTATACACCGTATGTAAATGATGAGATTGTTACTTATAATGCATCGATACTCGGTGAATTAAGGGTGAGTAAATTCTTGCTTGAACATTTTACTCCTGATTATAATGTTGTATCTTTTCGGCCGGGTTATCTAAGTAATCCTTTGTCATTACCACAATCCTTGCAGGCCACAGGTTATCGTTATAGTTCATCAGTTACGGCCAATGTCTCTCTGAGTCATCTGCCTTTTAAATTAAATTACAATCGAGATATTAATAGTGAAACGAATATATATGAATTTCCGATAACGGTAGAAGATGAGTTGCCACCTAAAATGGGTGAGAGGCTTAATCAAGCGCTTTCTCTGGCGCACAAAATTCGACGTTACGGGGGGTTATTTGTCGTGTTGATTCACCCTGATATTCTGGATCATAAATTCGACTTTCAAACCCGCTTTGTTAAAGCAATTAAGCCTTATGCATGGTTTGGTTCATTACGCCAGTTTGGTGACTGGTGGTCGGCGCGAGACCAAATTACAATAGATGTTAAAAGTCGGAAAAATAGTCACCATGTACTGCTTGAGATACCGGGCAAAATTGATGGCCTGGTATTAAATGTACCTGGTACATGGCGGTTGCTTAAAAAAGATTTAAAAAATGTAGATGCATCACAGGTGGGTAATCATATCATAATAGAAAAAGCTCAAGGTAAGGTGAAATTAACTTTTAATTAAAGTGTTCTGAGCTCTTATACTTATTTAATGGATTAATATTTACAGTAATTTAATCGGGGGAAAGATCTCGTTATATCTTTGATATGATAAATACTATTACGACAGATAACGTCAGGCGTTTTTTTGCTTTCGTGCAAAGCTTCGTGTTTTTATGGTTATTGCAGTTACCAACTATTGTGTTCGCTACACCACTATTTGATGTTCACTTGCACTATAACCAAGCCGATGTTGATGTCGTTAGTCCGGCAGAGATTGTTTCTATTCTTAAACGTAATAAGGTGCGCTACGCGGTGGTCACCAGTCGACCACCAGAACTGGTCAGGCAATTGTATCAGCAAGCACCGGATATGATTGTTCCTATGCTTGGGGTGTATCAAACACTTGAAGATAAAAGCCGGTGGTACAAAGATAAGGATCTGCCAAAGCGAGTAGAAGCCGCGTTAAAAAAGGGCAGCTGGAAAGCTCTGGGTGAGTTACATATTTTCGCTGCGCAACGTAACCAACCAGTTTTCAGGAAAATTATTCAACTGGCTGTCGATTATCAAGTGCCTTTAATTATTCATGGTGATCCCGCGGTGATTGATACGGTTTATAGCATTGCCCCGAATCATCCCGTTATCTGGGCGCATGCCGGTACCTTTCCTTATGCCGATCTATTAGCTGACTATTTAAAGCGTTATCCCCGATTACATGTGGATTTGTCGGTACGCGATGATCGAATTGCACCCGGTGGTAAACTGAGTGATGACTGGTACACTTTGTTGCTGACGTTCTCTGACAGATTCATGATAGGCGTTGATACCTATAGTACCGGTCGCTGGAAACGATTTGAGCTGGTGACTGCTAAAATCCGTCACTGGTTATCACAATTACCCCCGGATATTGCACAGCAGATTGCATTTGATAATGCAGATAAGATGCTGCATCGTTCAGCCAATGCGCGTTGATGTTACTTTTAATATATTATTTACCGCTTGGGTATTATTAAAATAATTCATCCTAATATATGATACTCCTCATGATAGAATCTATAATGGTTCTATAACACCATTACCGGTAGGTTGATTATGAAATATAAAAATAATTGGTCTCGTCGTCGATTTTTACAGTCATTGGCTTTAGGTATAACTGGCCTTGCCAGTCCGTCATTTATCTATGCCGGTTCTCAAAAAGTGCTTACTAAACCGATACCTTCCAGTAATGAACGTATACCGGTAATCGGTTTGGGAAGTTCACGAACATTTAATGTTGGTAACGATCCGCTTGCACTGGATAATGTTGCCGAGGTGATGTCTCATTTCTTTAACGCGGGTGGCAAACTGATTGATTCGTCACCTATGTATGGTTCATCACAACCGGCAATTGGCTACGGACTGAAAAAATTAGCAAAAACAAAAGAGGTTTTTTCGGCAGATAAAGTATGGACCTGGGATACGGGTAGGGGCCCGGCACAAATGGAACAGTCTCGTAAATACTGGCAGGTTGATTCTTTTGATTTGATGCAGGTACATAACCTGGTTGCTTGGCAAGAACATCTTAAAACCTTGTATCGCATGAAACAGCAAGGGAAAATTCGTTACGTGGGAATTAGTACATCGCATGGACGACGGCACGATGAATTGGAAGAGATCATGAAAACGCAGCCGCTTGATTTCATACAGTGCAGTTACAATATACTGGATCGCGAAGCTGAACAACGGTTATTACCTTTAGCTAAACAGCGTGGTATCGCGGTGATTATCAACCGGCCTTTTCAACGTGGTGACTTAATTGATGAACTCGAGGGTAAACCTTTGCCTGCATGGGCAAAGACAATTGGTTGTGATACCTGGCCACAGTTTTTATTAAAGTTTATCGTTTCTCATCCGACGGTCACGTGTGCCATTCCGGCAACATCACAGGTAGAACATGTTAAGGAAAACATGAACGCGTGTGTTGGCCATTTACCGGACCAAGCCATGCGAAAGCGGATGATTAACTATGTTGAGAACATTATTTAATCTTAATGAGATAACATGCGTGAGCTGATGGATAAATTGGCAAGCTATAGCCTGTCTGATTTTATTCTTTTTTCCGAACCTGTTTATTATCGCTTATTCGAGCTTTATAACCTGGCGATCTGGCCATTGCAGTTACTTGCTATTTTCTTTGCCTTTTTAATGTTTGTCATGCTCTGGAAAAAACCGGTCTGGGCAGGTCGACTCATTGCAGGGATACTGGTAGTGAGTTGGGTTTGGGTCGCGTGGGCATTTTTACATGAGCGTTTTTATCAGGTTCATGTGGTGGCTAACTGGTATGCGTTTGGTTTTTTATTACAAGCAGTGTTGCTGACCTGGTATGGCGTTATAAAAAACCAATTCATCTTATTAGAAGAAAACAAGAGCAGAATAAGTATCGGCTTAAAATTGTTATTTATTTTTTTAATCCTTTATCCATTCATTACGGTGCTTACGGGTCGTAGCTGGTTACAGTTTGAAATGTTTGCTCTGGCACCTGATCCTACCGTTTTGGTAACACTGGTTATATTATGGATAAGTAAAGTAACTCCAGTTTTTTATATTATACCAATTGCCTGGTTGCTTATAAGTGGCGTGACTTTAATGGTGATGTAATTAAGCAGATTATTTTGGAGCTACCGTATTGTGTTTATTTTGATTCTGTTTTGGTGCATAAACTGATTTTTTACTTTGCGAGCGAGAATTTAGATCTTCGGCAATGGTTTCGGCATGCTGGGTTACATTTTTTAGTGTGCCAGGTTTTTTTCCATCAATACTTGATTTTCCATAAGCAATTACATAATGATACCAGTCACCTTCTGGCATGCCATCGGGAGTGTCAATTTTATCAATACTGATAACTTTATATTTTTCGATGGTCGTTTGATCTTCAGACATAATTTAATTTCTCTTCTTACGTTGGTATTGCAGTATCTGGCCTTTAAATGGTTTGGTTAAGTAACTCATATTCTCAGGTTTACTCTGGCTATGTGAATATCCCAGCTTAACCATTTTTTTGCTGAAACGCGCATGGTTGCCACGCCCGGGATCAACAATAATAATTTCGCATTCTGGTTGAGTATGTTGATCAATGAATTCTGAAAGTAAGTCGACGTGTTCGCTTTCATATAAAAGATCGCTGCCGATGATGAGATCAAACTTGCCCATACCGCTATCTGTGTCTGCCCAACCAGTGCGTATAAAAGGGATGTCTTTGCCTTTGTTTAGCATGACGTTTTTTAATAGAAAGCGTCCGGCCTCTGGATGATAATCGGTTGTGGTGATATCTGCGTTTCGTTGATTAAGCATAAGACTTGTTAAAGCCATGCCACAACCTACTTCTAAAATACGTTTGTTATCAATTTCATATTCAAACATAAAGTTTGCGAGCACTTTACTTGAGTCCCAGATAACACCAAATAAAGGCCAGTTTGCAGATGAAATCCCTAAGTTTGCAGCGGTGTTATCATCATCAGAAAATTGTTGCCTGTCTCGTAAGGTACATAGATGGACATCAGTATTGCCAAACTCAATAGTACGATAACGGTAGCGAAGCGGGCTCATAAAATAATATTTACATATCGTATAAAAGGGGTGCCTGTCACATCGACATCCCTTAGATTGGTATTATTAATACCTTGCATGGTGTTTTACCCTGGCTCGCATTTTATTCAAAAGAGAAGCTGGCCAATTAGCTTGTCAAATGGTTCTGAAAATTCAAGTTACAATCTGCTCATGTTTTTACATGAGTTGGTCTGGATTGAAGTAATGTAAATGGTATTCGTGGCTTACCAAGAGGGGGTTCTGTGAAGAAAGACACCGATCAAAGCGAGTCATATAGTATGAACTTGAGTTATTATAACAGATTTTAAGCCGTCTCATTGAGTTTATATTCTTTAAAATAAGCTCAAAAAAGGCTTAATTAGGCAGATAAAGTGATTATTATCAGTAATTAAGCTAAATAGTAGTCATTTTAGCTTGTAATACTTATTTACGACCATATACTAGGGGCATGTGTTTTATTGTTGATTGAACAGCATTTATTACACAACGATACATTTCATCCTAGGTTCTTGTCAGTAGCATTCAGTATTTCTCCTGTTAATTATCTCCGTACGATTTGTAACACACTATTTTTTTATACTTTAATGAGGTAATTATTATTATGGCTACAGGAACTGTTAAATGGTTTAACGATGCTAAAGGTTTTGGTTTTATCACTCCAGATGATGGTAGTGCGGATGTTTTTGCACACTTTTCTGCTATCGCCAGTGATGGTTTTCGTTCACTTGCTGAAGGTCAGAAGGTAACGTTTGATACTGAGACTGGTCCAAAAGGTCCACAAGCAGCAAACATTCAGATCTAATCGATCTTAAGTTTATGCACTGTTAAAACCCCGCGACATGTCGCGGGGTTTTTTATTTCTAAATCCAGGTATTGCTCATAAAAAAATTAAATGGGGCATAGCCTTTTAACTACCTTAATATAGAAATACTATATTTTAAGCTCACGAATACCACTTCGCTACCACTTTACTTTCGATGTTCGCTCTGCAGTATATTTATTTGCTAATATTGCGATATAAATCAATTTAAACTAATAATGGCTAGAATTAATATTATGAGGTCATTCTTGTGTTTTATATGGGTTGAAACAACGGGTATATGAAAAAAAAGAAAGTCACCGTAAATGATAAAATGCAAAAAGGTTATAGCTATTACCTGACGGAACCTGTGGGTAAAAATTTTCATCCTGACTTTGAGCCAGAATATACACCAAAAGAAATGCTCGAATGTGGTGTTTTTGGTGGGAAATATATGACAGATTGTCAGAAAGAGTTCCCTGCATCATGGTTTAAAAAGGCCAGGTTGAATTCAGAATTTCATGATCCAAAAATTAATTACTTTGGTGTTAATGCCTCTCAATCTCTTTCAGTATGGCGCAGTAAGGGCTGGATTTATCATGAAGATCCGCGAGGCTGGTTTCAGTGGTATTGTCGATACTACATGGGACGTCGTTGTGATGATGACGAACGGCAAATTAAAAGATGGCGAGCGATGCGAAGACATCTTACCCAGGTGAAAAGAAACTGTATGGAAGGTGATCATCAATGTCGCCCTAAGCAACGCCAGGCATTATTGCACTGGGCTTATGATTCGATCTTTTTATGAGATCCAGGAGTAAAGCGTTTGGAAGCTGAAAAAATCCCCATTGGTATAAGTAGTTGTTTACTTGGCGAAGAAGTGCGCTTTGATTCAGGTCACAAGCATCATTCCTATACGACGGGAACACTGGGAAAATACTTTGACTTCAGATCTTTTTGTCCTGAAATGAGTATTGGTCTTGGTGTGCCGAGAGAGCCTGTTCGCCTGGTTGATGCCGATGGTGAGATTAAATGTATTGGTACCAAAACAAAAGAACTGGATGTGACAGATAAACTTGTTCAGTGTGCACATGAACAATCAAGTTGGCTGAGCGGTGTTTATGGTTATATTGTAAAGAAAGACTCTCCGAGTTGTGGCATGGAACG
>CAMYJG010000045.1 GCA_947258695.1 uncultured Ectothiorhodospiraceae bacterium
AAAAAAAAAAATAAATAAAGTTTTATTTTTAAATCCCCTGAAAAAAACCTGCTAATGCAGGTTTTTTTGTGTCAACATTTTAAAATTTAAGTTTTATCCGCACCTGTCCGCTATATTTAAGGTATAACAAATATATGGGATTCACTATAAAGTCACAAAATGGATAATACCTGCCACATTTTATTAGCCGAAGATGATGAGTCTAACCAGCTTTTACTGGAAAAAATACTTTCGAAAGAAGGGTATAGCATTACTGTGGTTAATAATGGTCAGGAAGCGATCGATGAGCTGGAAAAATGTCATTATGATATTTGTATTCTTGATATGCAGATGCCCATTTTATCAGGCATCGATGCATTGAAAACATACAAAAATATTCATCCCCAGGAGCATGTATCTTTTATTATGCTTAGTGCAGATGAGTCAAAGGATACGGTAAAGCAATGTTTAGATGCGGGAGCAGATATGTACCTGGTAAAACCTGTAACGCGACAAAAACTAACCGAGGCTATCAATTTAGTTTTAGGTGAAAAGGGTACATCTGTAGTTGAAGATGAAACAAATGACAATGAGAAAGACGCTCATATTGAGATCAGTCGTTTAAAAAGTATTCATGATCAGACGTTTATGGATGAGTTCATTGGAATATTTGAAACTAGCGCTGATAAGTTACTTAATACGCTTTCACTATCATTAGAAAATGATATAGATATTTTTAAGCAAACGGCTCACTCGATAAAAGGTTTATCAGGAAATATTGGTGCTACCAGGTTAAGAGAGCTTACATCATTGGCAGAAAATATTAATGCTGAAGAGTATGCGGCATCGTCTAAAAGTCATTACGAAAATATTTCAAAGGAATTATTAAAAGTCAGAAGTGAGTTGGCAAAACATTCCAGTGAAAACCAGCCGGAACGTAATTAATATAAACCGGCTTGTAAAATATTAAACAAGCCGGTTTAGAATTATAAAATCTATTTTAAATATTTTTTGTCGATCCAGTAATCGACACTGACATAGCGACCGCCACCTCTAAAAAATAGTACTAACAGCATAATGAAGTAGGTTGCAGCAAACTCAATACCGTTTTTAAGAATAGTAATAGAGCCGGCTTCAGTTAAGTAACTGTAGTTGCCATGCTCTTTAAGTAATGAAACAGCCTTTTCTTTACGGTCTGAGGCCTGTTCAATTAAGTCGGTGCGCCATTCCCAGGGAACGGTTAATGTTGATTCCGGTAGTGCATGCCAGCCGTTTTGCCAATGGGCAGTACCCGCTGCGACGACCATGGTGAACATAAGTGGGATAGCAACCCAGCGTGTTGCTAAACCTATAAGTAGAGCGATACCGCCTACAAATTCGGCTAAACCGGCTAGTATTGCCATTAACATTGGCATTGGTAATCCAAGTCCCCAGTCAGGGTTACCCATCCATGCAGCAGTATCTTCCAGTGCAGTTAATTTTCCATAACCCGCCTGGATCATAATCGGAGCCAGAAAAATACGCAGTAGTAGGGGAGCAATAAAGTCTACTTTATGGGAACGGGCAAGCAGTTGTTGTAGCTGAATAAGTTTTTCTACCATGACACTATCCTTGATTATTTTTGGTTATAAGGTTAAAGCTTTAGGATTTGTATGTTCCTAAAATGATATTTCTATTTTTTAAATCATGCATAATCTTCATGCCGCCATCTATTACAACATTAGGATCTGGGTGTTGCATTTGTTCCGCTATATTTTCTAAAATTTCTTTTGTTGTTAACTCTGAATCATTACTTATCATTTGAATTAACAGAGCGGTAACCGGGTTTAATTCCATAAAGTGCACTTCATCGTTATTATCGCGATAGATCAGTAAATGAACTGGCTGTTCGAGAGGTGCTTCGGGTAAGAAATCGTCACTAATTTGTTGAACTGGATACTGGTATGTAAATGACCATGCCAGTGGGGACAGAACAGGCCTGTTATTTAAAAGCTCTCCTTCTGTATCGATATTATTCCAGTTGATATCTTCATCGAGCTCAGAGGTCATTAATGCTAACTCGACCCATTCATAATGTGCTAACTCGTACATGAAACCAGGATCATCAGGATTATCTCTTTCATTCTCCAGGTACATTAAAAATTCACGTGGCATTTCAGGGAATAAGGGGGTATGAGATAAATGATGACTAAAATAATCACGCATCATATCCTGCCACCGATCTTCTGCTGTGATGGATTTTAAAACCGGGTAGGTATTGGATATAAAGTCTTCGACATTATTAAAAAATAAATCCGTGTATATTTTCATACGACGGGATTCAATATCAGCAGGCTTAGGATTAGTTTTTGGATCGCGAATATGTGCGGCAAATTCGTATTGCGCCTGGGTAAATAAAGGAGAATTAGCCATGCTGGGAGCTTTTATTATTTTGTTTAGCCCACTTATCCTGAATTTCGATTATGGTATCAACTTCAGAGAGAAGTTCAGGAATAGGGGGAATATTAAAGTCACGTTCTAATAAGGTTGGCATAACACCAAAAACATCATAGGTTTTATGTAGTAAATCCCAGACCGGATCAACCACATCGGCACCATGAGTATCAACGATTAAGTCTTCAGCTTCATTGTAATGCCCAGCAATATGTATATAAGTAACGCGTTCAGCAGGCAATTGTTTTAGAAAATCGACAGCATCATATTTATGATTGATGCTGTTTACATAAATATTATTTACATCGAGTAAAAAATCACAGTCAGCTTCACTAATGACAGCGTTAATGAAATCGATTTCATTCAATTCTTGTGAAGGAGCTGCGTAATAGGAAACGTTTTCCATCGCGATACGTTGCTCTAATATATCTTGAGTCCGCCGAATACGTTCTGCAACGTAATGTACCGCTTCTTCAGTAAAGGGGATAGGCATTAAGTCGTATAGATGCCCATCATCACTACAGTAACTTAGGTGGTCACTGTAAGTGGGAATATTGTGTTGTTTAATAAATTTTTTAACTTTGTATAAGAAAGTTTCATCCAATGGCGCGGGACTGCCTATGGATAAGGATAAGCCATGTAAGGCGACGGGATATTTCTCCGTGAATGAACTGAATTGTTTACCGAGCGCACCACCTACACCGATCCAGTTTTCTGGTGCGACCTCCATAAAGTCAACTTGAGAAGGTGGTTGATCTGCGAGCGCATCCATAATGCAACGCCGCAGACCTAGACCTGCTCCATGAACGGGATATGACTTATTGTTCATGATAGTATCTATACCGGTAAATTATTTACCGCCACATTTACCTTCGCCACATTTACCTTCTTTCTTGGCTTTGCTGCCGCCACATTTCCCTTCCATATTTTTTTCCATTTCTTTCTTGCCGCCGCATTTACCTTCGCCGCATTTACCTTCATTATTGGCTTTTCCACCACCACATTTACCTTCGCCACATTTCCCTTCTTTCTTGGATTTTTTGCCGCCACACTTACCTTCACCACATTTACCTTCAGCAAGTTGCATGTAACCGCCTGACAGTTCATTCATAGCAAAAGGGTTAGCACCTTCAGCAGCATTAGCAACATTGCTCATAGCGAGAGAAGCAACAAATGCTGTACCAGCAGCAATAGAAAGAGTGTTAATTGTTTTTTTAGACATCAGTGTTATCTCCGTTGTTATATAGTATTTTTGTTTTTAAAAATTTAGCTTTTTAGAAATAGCTAGCTAGCTTCTCTACAGCTTGGAAAATATGACATACAACTGCAGCAAAAGTTTCCCTGTTTCGCATATCATTTGCAATAATAATTAAATTAAGGTTATTTGAGCTTAGAATAAATAAGGGATGAATATCTGAATACTGAAAATAACCAGGTAAAACAATAAGATAGATGTGTTTTTATAGGAATGTATTGTTTTGTGGTATATAAAATAAATTAGGTATAGCTTTTTAAACAGATTAAGTAATCATTTTCATCAGGCATTTTGTTTTGAGATTGTGCTTCCCAAAGCATTTTACCTAAACATTCCATCATCATATGTTCAGTTTCATGAGGATCTTTATGCTTATTTAGCATTGACTGATATAGATGCTCAATACCCGCAGGGCGCTTGGTCGAGAGTTGTTCCTGGATTGAGATATGCATTGCCATATGGAGGAACGGATTGGTTTGACCCATTTCAGGTGTGTAGTCTTTATCGATTTCGCTAGCTTCATTTTCAAGTAGAGCATGATACTCTGGATGAAGCTCAACAATCTTAGCAACCACAGCTTCTAGTGGTTCCATGATTTGCTTATTTTGATGTTTTTTCCATGCGGTAAAAAACATTTGGCGAAGTTCTGTACGGTCTTGTCCAAACATGTGGGATAGGTTAATCAGGTGGGCTTAAATATACAATAGGTAGTTTATTTTAATAGAATAACTTTGTTAAAAAAAGAAGATAGAGCTGATTTGAATGATTTAATGCGAGGTTTTATCTTTATATTCACATAAATCTTCGATAACGCAGGACTCACAACGTGGTTTGCGGGCAATACACGTGTAGCGGCCATGTAAGATTAGCCAATGGTGTGCATCTACCTTGTATTCTTCTGGAATAAATTTAAGTAATTTTTTTTCTACTTCAAGCACATTTTTGCCAGGAGCGATTTTAGTGCGGTTTGATACTCGGAATATATGTGTATCAACCGCCATGGTGGGCTGGCCAAAAGCCGTGTTCAATACCACGTTAGCTGTTTTACGACCGACACCGGGCAGGGCCTCTAAGTCTTTGCGGTTATCTGGCACTTGGGAATTATGCTGTTTAACCAGCATGTTGCATGTTTTGATAATGTTTTTTGCCTTGGTATTAAACAAGCCAATCGTTTTAATGTATTTTTTTAAACCAGAGACTTTTAGAGCAGCCATTTTTTCTGGCGTAGGGGCAACTTTAAAGAGTTCCTCGGTGGCTTTATTGACACCTTTATCTGTTGATTGTGCAGATAAGATAACCGCAATTAATAATTCAAAAGTTGATGAGTAATTTAACTCGGTAGTCGGTTTGGGGTTATGTTTTTTTAGGCGAGCAAATATTTCGCTACGTATCGCTTTGTTCATATATAAGTTTAACCTGTTACTTCAACAGTTTCTGCCGAAACAACTTTATCGCGTGCCTGGTGTTTTTTATCAATAATATTTTTAATGGCGATCAAGAAGCCTAAACCAATAAACGCACCCGGTGGCAAAATGGCAAGTAAATAACCGCGATAGTTTTCAAATAAGGTAAAGCTAAAATCACGCGCTGCTTCGCCAAACATCAGGTGTGCCTGTTGAAATAAGGTGCCAAAACCAATCAGCTCACGCATCGCGCCTAATGTTACCAGAACCGCAGTAAAGCCCAGCCCCATGAATAAGCCGTCAATCAATGAACTTGAAACAGAATTTTTAGAAGCAAAAGCTTCAGCGCGTGCAATGATGGCACAGTTGGTCACAATTAAAGGAATAAAGATGCCTAAAATATTATAAAGCTCATGAAACCAGGCGTTCATTGACAGTTCAATAATGGTAACCGTTGAGGCAATGATCAAAACAAAAACCGGGATGCGAATTTCCGGGCGGACCCAGTGACGGATTAACGATACCATAACATTGGAAGCTACCAGTGTCAGGGTAGTCGCAAGTCCAAGACCGAGACCGTTGATAACGGTGTTAGAGACAGCCAATAACGGGCATAAACCAAGCAGCTGCACAAAGGCGGCGTTATTAACCCAGAGCCCGTTATTAATAATTTGTTTGTAGTTAGTATCACTCATATAAACTATCTCGGTGTTTTTTATAATAGGTTAAGGTTTTATGAACAGCTTTTACAATTGCTCGTGGCGTAATTGTTGCCCCGGTGAACTGATCAAATTCCCCTCCATCACGTTTTACTGCCCAACCCTTTTTTTCCGGGTTAGTTAACGAAAGGTGCTTAAATTTTGTTATCCAGTCAGAGCGGGTTTCTTCAATAGCATCACCTAAACCTGGCGTTTCTTTGTGTTGTACTACGCGTACGCCGGCTAGCTCACCGTTATATCGAATTGCAACCAGTAACTCGATATTACCATTATAGCCATCAGGTGCTGTGCTGTTAATAATTACAGCGACTGGGTTATTATTTTTTCGTGCACGATAAATATTTACAGGTTTTTTACTACCTAATAAATCTTTATTTGTGACCTTCTTAATGTCAGTAAATATATCATTATCATGATCTTTGGGTGAAATAAGAACATGAAGGGTTTTTAATAAGGCCTGTCGTTTGTTTTTGTTGATACGCTCGATGGTGTTTTCGTGTGTATAAGAAACGAAAAATGTACCTGTTATAGCAAACAGTCCAAGCAATACGGCACTGATAATCATGTTTCGAACTATATTCATTAAACTGTTCGCTCTTTAATTATTACTGCTGGCACCAAAAACAGGTGCTTTATAATAGTAATCAATCATGGGAACGGCCATGTTCATTAATAAAACTGCGAAGGCAACTCCATCCGGGTAACCACCCCATGTACGAATAATATAAATTAATATACCTATACCTGCGCCGTAAATAAGTCGGCCTTTATTGGATGCCGCTGCTGTAACAGGATCGGTCGCAATAAAAAATGCACCTAACATGGCAGCACCACCAAATAAATGAAAACTAACTGGAGAGTAACTACCTGCATCTGAAAAACTAAAAATCATTGCCATAAATGCCAGTGAACCTAACATGGCCACGGGAATATGCCAGCTGATGACTTTGATAAAGATTAGTACCAAACCGCCAATAAGGAACATGATATTAATCCATTCCCAGCCATACCCGGCAATGTTGCCAAACAGTGATGGATTACTGCTATGTATTTCATCTATTGTGTAGCCCAGACTGAGTTGAGTTTTTAAGCTATCAAGTGGCGTTGCCATGGTCAGCGCATCATATGTCTTATCTGCAGGCAGAGCTTCAAATAAACTAAAGTTTAGTGTGTCATAAAAATTCATACCATGTGTTTCAGCAGGTATCCAGGCGGTCATTTCTTTAGGAAAAGCAATCAGTAACATGGCATAACCAACCATAGCCGGATTAAATGGGTTATAGCCCATTCCACCATATAAATGTTTGGCAATGATAATCGCAAATGCAGTCCCCAATGCAGCTAACCACCATGGGGTAAGGGTAGGCAGGGCAAGTGCAAGAAGCACTGCCGTTAATACAGCTGTGCCGTCATATAAATAAGGTTTTATTGGGCGCTGGCGTATTTTAAGTATTGCCGCTTCGCAGATAATCGCTGTGACAACGGCAATGAAGATATTGATTAAGACACCGAAGCCAAAAAAATGAACATAAACTAATGTGCCGGGAATGAGTGCATATAGTACAGCTAACATCATGCGTGAAACTGATTCATTATTATTTATATAAGGCGAACTGTGAACGGTAGACATGGTTAACTTTCTTCCTTTACTTTTTTACGTCTTGAATCAACTTCGGCAATAGCTTGTTTTTGTTGTTCAGACAAGTTGCTAGTGTTTTCAGGAGCAATTGATTGTGTCTCACGTTTTGCTTTAACTCTGTCCATTGCGGCTTTTATTGCTGCCTTTTTAGCATCTTCTGCGCTGTCTTTTTCGCCGTTAACTTTCTTAAGTAATTCTCGTTTTTGTCTTTTTCGTTCTTCGTTTTCTGCTTTTTTACGCTCCATCCTGAATTGACGGAATTCATGACGTTGCCTTGCAATATCCGAACTTTTCTTTTCTTCTTCTTGTGCCCATATTTCTGTTTTTGCGAAACGATAGTATTGCACTAAAGGAATATGGCTGGGACAAACATAACTACAACAACCGCATTCTATACAATCAAAAAGATTATAGTCCTGTGTTTTGTCAAAGTTCTTTGCCCGCGCATACCAGTAAAGTTGTTGTGGTAGTAACTGGGCAGGGCAGACATCGGCGCATTGGCCACAGCGAATACATGGCATGACATAGTCAGTTTTTTCGGCTTTACTTTTTACCAGAATACAGTTACTGGTTTTTATTACCGGAACACTGTCACCAGCGACATCAAAGCCCATCATCGGTCCGCCCATGATGAACTCTTCAGCTTTACTGTTTTTGCCACATAGATCGATGAGTTCTGAAAATGCTGTACCCATTAAAACATTTAGATTACGTGGATGATCAACGCCTTCGCCAGTAACGGTCACGTAACGGCTGATTAAGGGTTTTCCTTCAAGGACTGCGGTAGCAATGGCAGCAGCAGTGGCAACGTTGTGACATACAACACCAATATTAATAGGTAGACCATGACTGGGCACTTCTTTACCGGTAATGGTTTTTATCAATTGCTTTTCACCACCGGCGGGATAAAGCGTGGGTATTTGAATAATATCAATATACTCAGCTTCATGCTCCTGAAGTGCATTGACCAGCATAGTATGCGCGGCACGTTTATTATCTTCGATAGCGATAACACAATATTCCACCTGGAGTGCGTGTCGCATTATATTAAGACCATCAATGATTTTACGACTTTGTTCCTGCATTAACATGGCATCGCAGGTGATGTAAGGTTCACATTCAGCCCCGTTTAATATTAGTGTATTAATAATATTACCCGGGCCTGGGTTAAGTTTTATAAATGAAGGAAATCCTGCTCCACCTAAGCCTACAATACCTGCATCACGAATTACGTTACGTAATGCACTGGCATCGAGTTGCCGGTAGTTGGTATGAGGGGAGAGTTCAGTCCAGCGTTCTTCACCGTCTGTTTCTATTACAATGCAATCAGCCGGAATACCTGAAGGATGCGGTACCAGGCGTTTTTCTATAGCGATTACTTTGCCCGAGGAAGGAGCATGGATAGGTGTGCTGACATAGTCTTGTGCTGCTGCAATCATTTGACCTTTTAATACCTGGTCTCCTATTTTTACAATTGCTTCGGCAGCATGGCCAATGTGTTGTTTTAATGGCAAGGTTAAGAGCTTCGGCAGAGGCGCATCTTCCGTTGCCTGTGACATAGAGATAGATTTAAAACCGGGTAACTTTAAACCACCAAAAAATTTTGATAAAGGAGAAGACATCAGGATGCTTCCTTCTCTATTTTTGATAATTCTTCAGGTAAAGGCCATTTCCATGTGTTAATGGTTTCTTTTATCGGTTTTACATAGATGCAATCAACAGGACATACCGGTATACACAAATCACAGCCAGTACATTCATCTTCGATAACCGTATGCATCAATTTTGCTGCACCAACGATAGCATCAACTGGGCAAGCCTGGATGCACAATGTACAACCTATACAAATTTGCTCGTCTATATAAACAACAGTTTTTTCATCACTATGTTCACCATGTTCTTCATTAAGTGGTTTTGGATCAACACCTAATAGATCGGCAAGTTCATTGATGGCTGCTTCACCACCAGGAGGACATTGATTGATGTCAGCTTCACCTTTAGCAATGGCTTCGGCGTAAGGACGACAGCCGGGATAAGTGCATTGGCCACATTGTGTTTGCGGTAAGATGGCATCGATCTTATCGACAATAGGATCTCCTTCAACTTTAAAGCGAATTGCTGCAAAGCCAAGCACAAGACCAAAAATAATCGCAAGGACAGCGATAGCTGAAATAGTAGCTAACATATTAAACCTTAACTAATCCTGCAAAACCCATAAATGCCATCGACATCAACCCTGCGGTTATAAGTGCAATAGAGGCTCCGCGAAATGCTTCGGGTACATCGGCGACATCAATACGTTCACGCATTGCTGCGAACAAAACCAGTACCAGGGAAAAACCAACCGATGCGCCAAAACCGTATAACGCGGATTCAATAAATCCATGTTCTGTTTGTACATTAAGTAATGCAACACCGAGTACTGCACAGTTGGTTGTAATTAGTGGTAAGAAGATGCCAAGTACCTGGTAGAGTAAAGGACTGGTTTTGTGAACCACCATTTCAGTGAATTGAACAACAACAGCAATAACCAGGATAAAGGTGATGGTGCGAAGGTACTCTATTCCTAAAGGTGCGAGCAGGTATTCATTGACCAGGTAACTGCATATAGACGAGAGTGTGAGTACGAAAGCGGTGGCCAGCCCCATACCGATCGCTGTTTCTAATTTTCGTGATACGCCCATAAACGGGCACAGGCCAAGAAACTTCACGAGTACGAAGTTATTTACCAGTATGGTACTTATCAGAATAAGTGCGTATTCAGCCATAGTCTAAGTTAGCCGGGACTCTTTATATATAATAGCGTGAGTATACCTTAAAATTCAGATCTATTTCAGCAAAATCAAAGAGATACCATAATCTCTACAAGGAGATTTCTGAAATCGAAAAAAGTGAAATGGCCTAATGAGCACAGCAAGAACGCGGCAAAATCTTATGAGTAAACTCAACTCACAATGAATAAATGAGTATTACGAACAAGCTTATCGTCATACCCTACACTATTAAATCATAAAGAGGGTGAATAAAGTTATTGCAAGCGCAATAGCTATTTTACGCGCATACCGGGTTGGGCGCCTTCATGTGGTTCGAGTATCCATAAATCTTTACCGCCTGGTCCTGCAGCCAATACCATACCTTCTGAAACACCAAAACGCATTTTACGTGGTGCAAGGTTTGCCACCATGACAGTATGTTTGCCTTCTAAATCTTCAGGTTGGTAGGCCGACTTAATGCCAGCGAATACGTTACGTGTACCTTCTCCAATATCGAGGGTAAGTTGTAATAACTTATCGGCGCCTTCAACATGTTCGGCTTTGACTATTTTGGCGATACGTAAATCTATTTTTGCAAAGTCATCAAATGCAATTTCATCGGCGATAGGTTCTATTTTTGTATCCACGTTTTTTGTACTCGCTTTACGTTCTTTTTTATCATGCTCTTGTTTTAGATCTTCCTTCGATGCTTCTACCAGGGCATCGACTTTTTCCTGCTCTACCCGCGTCATCAACGGTTTAAATTTATTAATGGCATGGTCGGTTAAGGGTTCTGACACATCAGACCATTGCAGTGGTTCAATATTGAGGAATGATTCTGAGGCTTCAGCCATAGTTGGTAAAACAGGTTTCAGGTATGTCATTAATACTCTGAACAGGTTAACACCCATACTGTAGATCTCTTGTACTTGCTGTTCTTTGCCATTTTCTTTGGCTAAAGCCCAGGGTTTTTGTTCATCGATATATTGGTTTGCTTTATCAGCCAATGCCATAATTTCACGCACAGCATGGCTGAACTCGCGTTGCTCATATAACTCTGAAATTTTTTCACCGGCAGTCACAAATGACTGGTAGAGTTCAGGCTCTGAACAGTTTGCACTCAGCTGGCCATCACATTTTTTCTTAAGATAACCAGCACAGCGGCTGGCGATGTTCACTACTTTACCTACCAGGTCAGAATTTATCCGTAGAATGAAATCGTCGAGATTCAGATCAAGATCATCGACACCATTGCCCAGTTTAGCCGCGAAGTAATAACGCAAATATTCTGGATTTAAGTTATCCAAGTAGGTACGTGCTTTAATAAAGGTACCGCGTGATTTAGACATTTTTTGTCCGTTGACTGTAAGGAAGCCATGACAAAAAACAGCGGTAGGTGTGCGGAAGTTACTGCCGCTTAATACGGCAGGCCAAAATAAGGTGTGGAAGTACGCAATGTCTTTACCGATAAAATGATACACCTCGTACTCACTGTCGGTTTTCCAGTAATCATCAAAGTTGAGATCATCACGTTTGTCACACAGGTTCTTGAAGCTTGCCATGTAACCCATAGGGGCATCTAACCAGACATAAAAGAATTTGCCAGGGGCATCAGGTATTTCAAAACCAAAATAGGGGGCATCACGTGAGATATCCCATGATTGCAAGCCACTCTCAAACCATTCACTGACTTTGTTGCTAATAGCAGGTTGGGTGTGGTTACCTTTAATCCAGTCACGTAACATGGGTTCAAAATCCGCGAGCTTGAAGAAATAATGCTCGGATTCTTTTTCAACTGGCGTCGCACCTGATACCGCGGAGACCGGGTTTTTTAACTCGGTTGGCGCATAAGTAGCACCACATACTTCACAGTTATCACCGTATTGATCTTCTGCGCCACACTTGGGACAGGTGCCTTTAATAAAACGATCGGGCAGAAACATCTCTTTTTCAGGATCATAGGCTTGCTTGATTTTGCGCTGTTCTATATGGCCTGCCTCACGCAGTCGTTTATAGATGGTTTCTGCAATTTCACGGTTTTCCTCAGAGTGAGTGGAGTGGAAATTATCAAATCCCACGGCAAATTCAGCAAAATCTGCCTGATGTTCTTTGTCTGTTGCTGCGATCAATTCTTCCGGGCTAATACCTTCAGTTTGAGCTCGAAGCATAATAGGGGTGCCATGGGCATCATCTGCACAGACATAGGTACAGTGATGGCCTTGCATTTTCTGAAAACGAACCCATATATCGGTTTGAATATATTCAACCATGTGGCCGATATGAATACTGCCATTGGCATAAGGTAGAGCGCTGGTAACGAGAATTTGGCGTGTTTTACTGGTCATTTTGTCAATTTATTACTATTTTGCTGTCGTGATACGGGTTGAAAAACATCGGCATTAAAAAGGCGCTACCGTAGCAGTTATCGGTCGCAACTACCACTTTGAATGGGTAGAATATGCCGTTTTATCATTTTTGGACTGGCTTTTCTCTCGCACAAATCATAATTTTTGTGTAATATTGCGGTCCCTAAATTACCAGATTAAATTACTTGGTTATTTAACCCTACTCTTTTTATTGAATTTAACTACAGCAGGAGAATGAGCATGGCTAATGTCGCTCAATCACAAATCGAAGCAGCACTGAAAACGTATACAGATCCTTATCTTGAAACTGACCTGGTTTCAGCGAAAGCAGTTAAAGATATCAAAGTGGATGGTGACAAGGTTACTATTGATATTCAGTACGGCTTTCCAATTAAAGGTTATATAAAGGAACTGACTGAAAAACTAACAGAAGCCGTAAAAGCAGTTGATGGTGTTAGTGATGTCACGCTGAACGTTTCGCATAAAGTTGCTTCTCACGCCGTGCAAAAAGGTGTGAACATGATTCCTGGTGTAAAAAATATTATTGCCGTCGCTTCAGGTAAAGGTGGTGTGGGTAAATCAACCACCTCGGTTAACCTTGCTCTGGCATTATCAGCAGAAGGTGCAACAGTGGGTATCCTGGATGCGGATATTTATGGTCCAAGTCAACCGCGTATGCTGGGTATCAGTGGACAACCAGAATCTGCTGATGGCAAAAGTTTAGAGCCAATGAACAATTATGATGTTCAATCAATGTCAATCGGTTATTTAATTGATGAAGATACCCCGATGATTTGGCGTGGCCCAATGGTAACCCAAGCGTTGGAGCAGTTACTCAAAGATACCAAGTGGAATGACGTTGATTACTTAATCATTGACTTACCGCCGGGTACCGGTGATATCCAGTTAACACTGGCGCAAAAAGTCCCTGTTACCGGTGCTGTGATAGTGACGACTCCTCAGGACATTGCCTTATTAGATGCACGTAAAGGTCTGAAGATGTTTGAGAAAGTAGAGGTTCCTGTTTTAGGTGTGGTTGAAAATATGAGCATTCATATTTGTTCTGAGTGTGGTCATGCAGAGCATATCTTTGGCAGCGGTGGTGGTGAGCGCATGGCAGAAGACAGCGATGTGGACTTACTGGGTGCGTTACCATTAGATATATCGATTCGTGTTGGTACTGATGAAGGTAAACCAACCGTTGCAGCAGATCCTGATGGTACGGTAGCAACAATTTATCGTGATATTGCCCGTCATGTTGCGGCTAAGCTTTCGCAGAAGACGAAGGATCATTCTTCTGCGTTTCCCAATATCGTAATCCAAAACAACTAAGAGCGTACTATTTTCCTTCCAGCGGCGTTGCTGTCATAAATTAAAATCGTCATTTGCTTATTGCAAACTCCTCATTTAATTTATTCCAGCGCCTTGCTAGAAGAAAAATTTTCCACTCTTGTTATACGCTATTTCATAGCGTATTTTAGGTATAAAAAAAGGCGCTGAAATTCAGCGCCTTTTTAATTTTAGATAAAAATTTCTAATCTAGAATGAACCATTAAAAACATTACCAAGAGCATCTGTTCCAGTATAAGTGTAGCTAGTGCAATTTGGATCAACAGTTATAGTGAAATTACTGCCGTTTGCACCTGTTGCCGATAAAACACCACCGCATAATTCATCATCAACAAGTTCAAATGCCGAATTAGTGACAAACGTGATATATCCATGATCAGGGTGATAGATCGTACCAGAGATGGAAACCAGGCTACCACTTGTTGAGTAAATCATATCTGCCAGCTGGTATACTTTTCCGTTTTCAACAAAGTTTATGGTCAGGGTCATATCCCCTATTCCGCCAGTAGCAGTTAAGTTAACGGCGATTGTTCCTGAAAACTCATTGGTGAACGTCGCATTCGAAGAATCTACAAAAGTCATGGTGAAACGATTAAAAGAAATATTAATCGCGCTAAAGTTGTTAAATGCATCGAGTGTTACTGAAGCAGTAACCGTACCATTCATGGTAACGGTGCCATTTAATAATGTTGAACAGTAAGCGTTATAAGTGAGAGTATAGTTAGTATTATTGCTGGTTATAACACTTGACGTACCTCCACAATCACCCGAAGGTGTCGGAATAAAACCAGTTACAATAGCAGGGCCAGAGTTTGTAGTATTTTCGATATTATTTTTGATTTGCTCTATCAGTGTGGTCAGCATGGCATGCTGCTTATTTTTTTGAGTGGTTTCGCCATCGCTAGCTAAAACAGCTCCACCAGCGATAGCGTCGAAATTCTGTTGTGAGTCCTGACTACCATCTAGTATTGCAGTTGAGTAAGTTTGTGTATTTGTATCGTCGACATTTGATTGTTCAGTTTTACCAGTATAGGTAATGCCTGTTGGTCCAGAGTTTCCACCGCCTCCGCCACCACAGGCCACGAGTGTTAATCCCAGGCCAAGCAGAGCTGCACTGGCTGAAAGTCGTATTGTTTTATTGAAAAATTGCATGGTTTTCCCCTGTATTTATACTTAAATCCGTTATTGTTATTTTCTAATGTTTCGAAGTATATAGATGTGATATATTTCACATTTGTTATGGCAATAATTTATCAGCAAAGCAGGTAGAAATTTAATGAGTATTAAATCAGATAAGTGGATTCGTCGTATGGCAGAAAATGAGGGAATGATTGAGCCATTTGAATCAGGTCAGGTGCGTGATGTTAATGGTGAACGAATCGTTTCATATGGAACATCGAGCTATGGTTACGATGTGCGTTGCGCGGATGAATTCAAGATATTTACGAATATTAATTCTGCTATTGTTGATCCCAAAGACTTTGATCATCAAAGTTTTGTTGATGTAAAAAGTGATGTTTGTATTATTCCACCTAATTCATTTGCTTTAGCGCGCACGGTAGAATTCTTTCGCATCCCACGGAGTGTGTTAACAGTTTGCCTGGGGAAATCAACTTATGCACGTTGCGGTATAATTGTGAATGTCACACCACTTGAGCCTGAGTGGGAAGGGCACGTCACGCTTGAGTTTTCTAACACCACACCTTTACCGGCAAAAATATACGCCAATGAAGGTGTTGCGCAAATGTTATTTTTTGAATCAGATGAGATTTGTGAAAC
>CAMYJG010000046.1 GCA_947258695.1 uncultured Ectothiorhodospiraceae bacterium
CTTTAAATTCATTTAAAAATTCATCAAGCCCCGTTATCGCTTCTTCTTGATTCGCAAATGGTCCACAATCTGCTCCATCACGCACCGCAAAATACCACTGTTCGCCGATATTAAATACACGTTGTGTTCTGAATGGGAGTAAGCCGTTTTCACCGACTCTGTGTTCCATTAGATTCATCTCATTTACCTGATAAACTGACCTTTTTAGTAAGTCTAATCAAGATAAAAACAGATTTCCAGCTAAGAAGTTTAACAACTGTTAAATCATCACTTTTCACTCCTTGCCTGGCAGGCTAACCTGTCAGTATATTTTCTTAAACCAAGCGTGTTTTTGCGATGTCAGCAAGAAAAGTCTTTAAAATAATTCGGATTTTCATTCTCTCGATGTTATTAATTGGCGTCGCACTTGGTAGCTGGCTAACCTCAAAAAGAAGTACCGACTGGCAACAGCCTTTGTGGATTGCTGTTTACCCGATTAACGCAGATAACAGCCCGGTCACCCAGCAGTATATCGAGCAACTCGAATTAGCCGACTTTCAGACCATCGAAACATTTATGTCTGAAGAAGCGCAGGAATTTAACCTGGCCTTGAAACAACCTTTTACCATCAAGTTGGCGCCACAAGTTAAATCTTTACCACCAGAGCCACCACAACCCGGGGCTGCTACCTGGGAAATCATCATCTGGAGTTTAAAGCTCCGCTACTGGGCTTACCAGGCGAATACTTTCCAGGGCCCTGCGCCACATATCCGGGTGTTTGTGAAATATTTTGATGTTAAAGATAAACAACCGCTGGCACATTCACTCGGCTTACCCCAGGGGATGCTGGGCGTGATAAATGCTTTTGCAGCGAACAAAATGACACAATCGAATTCGGTGGTCATCACCCATGAAATACTCCATACACTTGGTGCGACTGACAAGTATGATCTCGCTACAGGTTTACCACTATTTCCAGAAGGCTATGCTGAAAGCGATCGCAGTCCCAGGTATCCACAGGAAATCGCTGAAATCATGGCAGGAAAAATTCCCGTCTCAGCTGATAAAGCCGCTATTCCTAAAGGATTAGACCAGGTCATCATTGGTCCTAAAACAGCGCGCGAAATTTTATGGATAAAATAAAATCCCAATCAGATATTTATAAAGAAAGGTTATTGCTAAGGGGTTATTGAGAAAAAAAAGAAGATAACTTGAAGATGTATCAGCGCATGACTGAATCATGCCTTGAGATAAAAATATTATAAAAATCTCACTCCAAAATTATAGCCGTGCTCAACCAGTTGTACGTGCTTTACTTCACCAGCAATATTAATTTCTTGTCTTTGACCATTCTTAATCAGGTCAAATGTAAGTCGTAGTAACTCACCTTTGATTCTTGGCATATCCGCGTATAAGCCAATACCCGTTGTTGAAATATCATGTGATTTTATCAGTGACTTTTTACCATCCACTGAACCTAACAAAATTTCCCTCTCAAATGGTGTTCGGCGATGTTTCCTTTGCTCCTTACTGTCCATACAGTCCTCCTTTCATCAATTTCTCCTTAAATTCTATTAAACTCTTTTCCTTGATTTAATTCTAGAAAACTAATGTTAAATCTGCAGCAATATTTTCAATAAAAAATTATTTTTTATCTTCGTTGCCTTGCTGAAGCTCTTCTTCCTTCTGCGCTTCGGCTTGATGAAACAGCTGAATGTCACGATCCAGTTTTTCTTTACGTTCAACAAGAAATAACAAGCCTAAACCAAAACCGATGGTTGCCCCACTAACATGCGCTATAAAGTTAATAGCTGACTGGTTTTCTGAGAAATACAAGGCGTAGATATCCCAACTGACATACCATGCGGCCAGAAGCCAGGCCGGGACTTTTACAATCCGAATAATAACCAGGAACCATAAAAAACAGCGAATGTGAATTCGTGGCATAAGATAAACAAACACGCCTATCATTCCCATTACCACGCCTGATAATCCCAGCGTAGGTAAAGCTTCATTAATATTAACCATCGCTAAGGAATAAGATAAATGCGTACCGATAGCCAATGAGCCAAAAATCAACACGTAATACAACATGCCTAAAATCATTTCAATTGAAGCAGCAAATGCAAAAAAGAAAAACAGGTTACCCAGTAAGTGCTCCCAGCTACCATGAGCGAAGGCGGCAGTGATCATATTTAGTAAATTATATGAATGTGGCTCATACATTAATTGAGTTGTTAAGTCTTTATTCACACCACTTAACCTGAACTCGCGGTACTTTTCTTCTAACATGCCACGAATAATTACCCGGCTTGAAACCGCAGTGCGGCTGTCAAATTGATCAGCTTGTTGAACCAGCTCATCAATTCTTTTCTCAGGGTTTTTATAGGAATGAATATGATAAAAAATTTTACTGCAAGCATCCGCATCCCGCTCACCATAAACTTTTTCAATCACCAGCCAGAACATTCTTTCATGCTCCTGCTGACAATATTTTTTTGATGCATTTTCCATATCAGCAAAACTTGCTTCTTGTTTAATAAAAACAAAAATGCAAATAACGCAAATTAAAATCGTCAATAAAGGTATACGATTAAAATTTAAATCAACGCGAAAAGGAAAAAACAACATGTAGATATATTCCGGTCAGTTATTATCTATTCTGTCTAATATCTGATAGTAAAGAAGGGCTTGGAACTAATAATTAAAAACGTTTTGTTTTAAATCTTATTCACTATATTAGAAGAATGTTAAGTTAAAAAAATACTCTGAATAGATATCCACAGTAATTTAATCAGGCTTCCTTATTCCATATGTGTTTTAAATTTTTCATGGAATAACGTTCACCACCAAATTCATAATCAACAAAAACCAGACCAAAGCCTTCATCGGTGACACGCACAACCCGGGTATTAAAACTCACATTTGGATAAACTGAACTTAAAAATTGCAGCTTAATATGTGCCCCTTTAGGTAAAGTTGGCTTATTATCGATTTTTACAAAAACACCCGTATTCGAAATATCCCCCGTCACCGCGGTAATTTCGCCAAAAACCGAGTGACTCAGCTTTACGGGGGCATTGACTATCTGTCTTAACTGTTTCCTTTTATTGGTCATGAGAGTGCTTTTTATTATAGTTATGTTGTTAGATGACAAAAAGTATAACCTAAATCAAGTAACTAAAATCAGGATGTATTCACGCTTTTATTAGCCGAGTGTCAATTTATCATCACTAAAGCTAATGCCGTGTTAGTAATCTCATATTTTTATCAAGGAGATAAAATCACCCAATTATCAGTGACGATACTACCCTTAAAGTTTCGAAAAAAATAGCCGCTATTTTGCTATCTTCTCTTATTTTACTCATGAATTATGGCTTTAAAGAGCAATGAAAACATACTAATTACAGCGGCTAGCGTAGCAGCAGAATTAAGCAAAGTCAGGAAAATGGCCAAGGAAATGTCAATCGCGGTGATGAATGCCAAAGCCATCTCACCGAGCGGGTGAAGCAGCCCTGGGATTCAGACCGATCACTGATTTTATTGATGAAATGGCCCAGGATGTTGTGCAACTGGCGATTAAAATCTCTCAAGAAGCTTTCCAGCTATCACAAATGGCTGTTGAAGATTTTGCAGAACAAATCAGTAAAATGAACATGTTTCACCAACGCACGATGCCATCGAACAGGGCAAAACAAGACTGGATTAACCGGGTTCGTCAACTTGATATTGAAATCATGGCGCCACAGTACAGCCGCCTGTTTAAAGGAGATGATGTAAAACGTTTTCTCGACTGGTTTGAGGATCTTGAGGTTGGCGTTGCTATTGCCTGAGTATAACCTCAACGACATTTAATCTAAAAATTGTAGCCCAACCATCGCCTGATTCTGCCTGACACAGGATACCGGGTATAAAACATCCTGGTTGATCGGTCGCATTAACAGCGTTTCTTCCAGCGGTGCCTTATTTAAATGTATAAATGAATTTAATTTAATGGATGCTCCCCCGTCAGAGATATCACTAATCACGCCATCTATGCGACCAAGCACAGAGTGATATAAGCGGGCAGGAGTATTAACCAGTATTCGGTAGTCCAATCTACGTTCGTCCATAGCGAGTACCTGCTTTTATTAACTCTTGTAAGTATAGTTCGAAATTAGCCAGGTATATCCATTTAGCGTTACATTAGTGCTTGCTTATTTACCACTTACTTTTTGTAGTTTTAATAAAAATTGACCCAGATCAAGTTCCTGTTACATTTTTTATCGCAGTATTTATACATAGTCTAAAAAATAAAACTTAGGGTGAAACATGAAATCGGAAAACACACAAATCGTTAATATTAGAAACACGGGATGGTATATCGAAACCCCAACCGGGTTTGACGGACCTTTCGAATCTGAAGAAGAAGCCTCGACCTTTCTTGCTCTGGTTAAAAGCAGTAATGCCGCACGTGCAGAATTTGCCGGCCTGCAATACACTCCCCAGGATTAACTAGAAATTACAGTAAAAATGAGTTTAAGCTAACTTTACTTAGATATCAGCCGGTAAGGTCTCAGCCAATGAAGGACGTTGTGAAATAGATTCAAACCAACTTTTTAACTGTGGTCGATTCTTGCGCCAGTCTTCAACAGGAAAACGAAAGTCCAGCCAACCCAAGGCACAGGCAACACTAATTACACCGATATCAAACTTATCTTTCCACTCTGATAAGCCCGACTCCAGGTAATCCAGACCACGTTCAATTGCATTTTTTTGCATATGATCCCAGTCTGCTGATTGTTGCTCTGGACTTCGCTTGCCTTCCATCAGCCGTAAAATACCCGAATCAAGAATACCATCAGCAAGTGCCTGCAATCTCAATACAGGCCAACGTGCCTCGCCACTCTCGGGAATCAGTTTATTGCCAGAATGAAGTGAATCCAGGTATTCACAAATAACCCGGGAATCAAACAGAACCTGGCCATCATCAGTTAATAAGGTAGGAATTTTTGATAATGGATTATCAGTTGTTAAAATTTCTTCAGACTGCCATGGATTTGTTTTTATCCATTCGATTTGCTCGTTCAAACCGACTTCCATGGCAAAAATATTCACTTTGCGAACAAAGGGAGAAGCAGGTGCATAGTAGAGTTTCATAAACGGTCCTTATTTTAAACTCAGTCCCTGGTTTAATTATTCTTCAGTGTTTTCAAGCTCAGCCGTTTTAGTTGGTTTTTTCGCAGCAGGCGCACCCTTTGGCCATGCACCAAATGGATAGGGATGTTGATTGCTGTTAAAGGTAAGAAACAATAATATCTGGTAGATATATGTACTTAAACTCTGACCTAGCTTGGTTAACCTGTCATTTGTTTTTCCAGTCAGCAAGCTAAAAATGAACTGAAAGGCAATCACGGCGAAAACAATGACCTTAGCAACACTATAAAAAATCAAAAACATTATCATGTATAAACCACGTAACCAGGTTTTGGGTTCTTTAATATTTTGCTTTAATTCTTCATCCATTGCCTTTTCTCCCGTCGTACTTAAAAATTACTGTTTCCGGGTAAATACCCAGTTATTACCTTTTGATAACGTTTTGTTAAAACGATAGCCTTCTTCTTTAAAGGCTTTAATATCTTCTGGATCGCTAAGTTTATTCTCAATAATATAGCGACTTAACAAACCACGAGCTTTTTTAGCGTAAATACCTATCATCTTGTATTCGCCGTTTTTAAATTCTTTAAATGCAGGGGTGATGATCTCCGCATTAAGCTCTTTTGGTTTGACCGCCTTAAAATATTCGTTTGATGCTAAATTAATTAATGTGGTCGATTTAATTTTTTTCAACTGCTTATTCAAGCCATCCGTAATATCTGAACCCCAGAATTCATACAAATTTTTTCCTTTATCCGTTTCCAGCTTGGTGCCCATTTCCAAACGGTATGGCTGCATTAAATCCAGCGGTCGCAACAAACCGTATAAGCCAGACAAAACACGTAGATGATTCTGTGCAAATTTTAAATCAGCCGCTTTTAGCGTTTCTGCATCCAGCCCGGTATAAACATCACCTTTAAACGCCAGCACAGCTTGCTTGGCATTTTTCTGGGTAAAGGGTTTTTTCCAGGATTCATAACGGTCAAAGTTTAGATCCGCAATCTTCGTGCTGACCTTCATTAGTTCAGAAATATCCAGCGAGGAAAAGTTTCTTAAGCGGTTGATCAATTGCTGAGACTGACCAAGATAGTCCGGGGTGGTAAACACCTTTGTTTTTGGTGGTGTCTCGTAATCCAGTGTTTTAGCGGGGGAGATAACTATTAACATTATTAATTCGCATACAGTAGTAAAATAAAGAATAATTATACTTAAAGCTTCGCGGTTTAAAAACGCCCCTGTAGATTATTTTTTAATTTTTTAGTATGCCCGAGTAAATTATATTCCGAGCGAATTTCTTTCAGGCAGGCAAGACATAAACAATCATCATATTGTGCGCTACTGTACTCAAGCTGTTCTGCTGTCATTTCAATCTTTGTACACTGGCACTGCAAAATTGTACCCGTTTTACATTCAAACTCTGATAAACAGCGTGGACATTGTTTTTTCTCGTGTTCAGGCATAAGGTTTCCGTTCTAAAGAAGCCGTTTATTAATACAATATCTTCTGCCTAAATCTGTTAAGTAATATTTCATCCCACTGGTTCCATTTAACACCTCGGCGTATTTTTTCTCCAATAAATACTGCAGTGCTGAATTCACATCAAGAACCGCAATATCTTCTTTATCGGCTATTGATTTGGGCAAAATTCCGGTTTCTCCGCTGTCGGCTAAGACTTTCAGAATAATCCGGATGTTTTGTTTTTTCTCCGGATCAATTTGTTTTTTAGTGGATTTTCTTTTTTTAGGTTTATTTTCTGAAAAAGCTGAAAACTCGCCGGTTTCATTCACATGATCAGTGGCTTTTTTAAAAATGCTATCAATCACTTCATCATCAGGCCTGCTTCGACGAAATTTTTTCTGCAAAATACCGGTTGCGATATATTTTTTATGAAAACTGATAGCCCATTTAAACCATAGTGGCGCGGCACTACCAATAACAAAGACGATGAACCAGAATGGGATCGCTATAGTCTCAAAGAAAAAAGACATAAAATCTTAACTCCGTTAGATTAATCAAACTATATTATTCAGTGATGTAGCCACGTTTAATACAATATTGTTTCCCTCTTGCAGCTAAATAATATTTAGACCCTACCGCCTCGGCAAATTCATTTTTTTCCAGGTAAGCCAGCGCCTTTTTAATTTCATTACTACTAATATCTAACTTATCCGCCATTGATTGCAGTAACATACCCGCATCGCCATTCAAGGCTAATGTTTTTAATACAATTTTGACATACGGTTGATCTTCTTCTGTCTGTAAATGTTTCTGACTGGACTTCTTCAGCTCTTCAGTTTTGCGATCATGTTCAACACTTGCATTCCAGCCATCCGTTGCCTTTTTTAGAATATCAACTTTTTCTTCGGCAACTTCAGCGGCCTTACGCATCTTATTTTTCAGTATACCTGTAACAATAAATTTTTTATAAAATGCTTTATACCATTTAATCCATAAAGGTGCGGCACAGCCAAAAGCAAATATTAAAAACCATAAAGGAATTTCATAGGTTGAGAATAAAAATGACATCTAAAACTAACTCCGTTTAATTATACATCTTTCATTTGCTACTTATTTTTTCAGCAAGCTCGATCGCACAGGATTTTATTTCTTTTTTAAGTGATTCTTGTATCTCTGTAATATCACCGGGTAGCAGGTAATTTATCTTGTTAATCAATCCCTGTATTTCTTCCTTGCTATATACGCCGGGTTTTGCTGATCGATATTGTTCACATAATTCCTGGTAGGCTGCAAAATCAATATTTTTTAATGAAAACTGATCACCATACATAAAATAAAGCGCCAGCGCGATAACCAGTAAAAATGCTGTCGGGTAATGCTTGCTATCCAATTAAACCTTCCTTTTACAACTACTTATAGACTATTATTGCCTGTATAAAAACACCAACCTTTTATTTAAATAGCTGAGTTGAACTCTTTGCTGATGCAATATTTTCTACCTGCCGCGGTTAAGTAATATTTAAAACCGGTCGCGCTATTTACCGCTTCCACGTAATTTTCCTTATTTAAAAAAGCAAGTGCAGATGCTGTATCTTGTTGGTTGACCCCCGTCTTATCAGAGATAGAAATGGGCAAAGCACCCATTTCCCCTTTTTCGGCTATTTCGAGCAATACTGCCCGAATATTTTTCTTTTTAACCTTATCAACATTCTCATAGGCCGGGAAACTCTTTTGCTTTTCAGTTGCTTCAGCATCCAGAGAAGCGGCTTCAGCTTCGCTACTGGCATTCATATGCTCAGTGGCTTTTCTTAAAACCTCGGCTTTAATCTCATCTTCTGACTTTTCTTTACTGCCAAATAACTTTTTTATAATTCCCATTACTATGGATATCCTATATAAATCTTACACCTGACTAAATAGATGGAAGATACAACAGCGTATTTTCCTTCAGATACGCAACAAAACCTCATCCATATTAAGCCTGGATTTTGGCAGTTTAGCATTAAAATCATCGTTATGATGATAACCTATCGCCAGGGCGACCTCACAGTAGTAACCATCCAGCTCTTTCTCAAATTCTTTATTAACCAGTTCAGCATCAATTCCTTCGATTGGCGTCGCATCAATCTTGAGCCGGGCTAATGTATGCAAGCTATTCCCCAGTGCAAGGTAGGTCTGTGCCCTTGTCCAACAGCTCGTATCACCCGTCTCATCGGTATTATTTTCAGCAAATACGAATGCACCGTAGGCTTTATTGCTGTCTTCAGTTTTAACCCGCCCGTCTTCAATATATTGAGCAACCACTTTATCAAAGTCACTACGGTTATAACGTGGATTATAGGCAAATAAAATAAACTGTGAACTCTCGAACACATGCGGCTGGTTATATTCATGCATACGGGAAAATGTTTTAGACATACGTTGCCGGGCTTCATCGCTTTCAATCACCACAAACTTCCACGGTTGTGAGTTAATGGAAGATGGCGAAAGTCGCATTGCCTCAAACAATATCGCCAGATCTTGTTCTGACACTTTTTTACTTGAATCATATTTCTTTGTCGTTTTACGCCAAAGAAGATCGTCAATAACTGGATGACTCATCACTACCTCATTTTTTAGGTTTCTTTGCGGGTAACGATTCAACAAAAGCCGTACCGCGACACAACCATTCCACCAAATCTTGATCTGATTCAAACCCCTCGGGCGCGACATACACCATGCCTTTCATCGCTTTACCGGTAAAATCCATTTCACTTGCATGTTTCATCGCTAAGCACGCTTCATAGTTATCCCGTCCAACACGCAACATCAAGCTGTCTTTAACAATGCCACAACACATATGGTTAGAAACCATAAAACAAAGTCCACCGAACATTTTCTTTTCTTCTACATCACCGCGCTGTTGAAAATAATCACGAATCCTTTCCGCTAATCCCTCATCATAAGACATTGATTTATCTCTTTAATCAATTAACCTGGTTTATCCTTTATTATTTTTTATAAGCGAAAACAACTCGTCAAATTTATCGACAAAATAATGCGGAGTGGTCTGCCCGGGGCTACTTGGGTTTTCTTTATTTATTCCGTAAGCCAATCCTTTTTCCGTTAATGCTTTGTACTTTTTCATCTTACCTTCATATTTTGAACTTGGACGTTGCTTCTCTTCAAGTAATTCAAGCGCCACTAAAATTTTATTTGCTTTAACAACAGATATTTCAGCGTTATGCAGTTTTAAAAGGTTGGTCATTGAGTCTGTTTTCATATCCTTGTACTCGACAAATTTCAGAATAATATTATGATCCCATTAATTTTTAATTTGCCAAATTATTCTATTGCAAATTCAATTCGTTCATTTAGCTTTTCCAGTGCTTTTTTAGCACAACTCGCGTCTTTATCTCCACCGGGTGCGCCACTGACGCCAACTGCGCCGATATTATATCCACCGGAAACAATTTTAATTCCACCTTCCATCACTACCAATCCATCTATATGGTTGAGCTCTTGTTGAATGTCGCCGCGTGCGTTACGGAATGCGCCACTATCCGTCCAGGCCATTACTGTCATATTAGCTTTACGTTCTGCAATTTCCAGGGTAAAACGAGCTGCCAGGTCATCACGTAATGCTGCACGCAACAGACCATGCCGATCGACGACGACGACACTGACGTGATAACCTGCTTTGCGACAAGCGCTAACGGCTTCATTTGCAAGGTCTCTTGCCAAATCCATACCGATGCTTTTATCCACCACTACATCTTTTGCAATAACAGATCCATTAGCCCAAATTAGTGCTAAAGCAAATACCATCTTTAAACTATTTTTAGTTTTCATATAATTCCACTCTTAGCTTAACTATTTTTAATCTGTATTAAAGAAAAGATGTTTTCTGTCCCTTGCTAAAATTATTTTATTAAACTTTACCTGTAATCCCGGCAGTTAACACAAAACGCATCGCTTCATCACGGGTCATTTGTAATTCGCGAACATCATTACGTGGTACAAGTATGGTATAGCCACCCACCATATAACTCATCGGTAAATACACCAGGACACAATCATTCTCACCAAAAGAAGGCGGAAGCCGTTGCGGGTCATCCTGGGTGATAAAACCGACTAACTCTACGCCATTAAAAGTAACTGCTACCACCTGGCCAAGGCCTTCTTTATTGGGTGAGAAAAAATCGAAAAAATCACGAAAGGCACGGTAAATTGATTTGATAAAAGGCAAGCGATAAAGCAGCTCTTCACCCAATGAAAATAATTTGCGTACCAGGTAAGCATTCATCATCAGGCCAACAATAAAAACAATAATGACACCAGCCAGCATACCGAGTCCGGGAAAATAATTGCTATCTGGAAAGAAGTGAAGGAACGCCTTGCCCATCACCTCTTCTGAAGAAACGCCCAACCAGTAAAGCAGGTAAATCGTCAGCACCACCGGTAACAGGGTGATAAAACCCGTCAACAATGTTTTACTTAAAAACTTAAACACGAGATCTCCTTAAGCAACATTCATTTATTAGTTTACTAGTAATTAGCTGCAACTTCAGATGCAACTAATTGTTTAAGCTGCTCATAGCCAAACTGAACCAGCGGTTTACCGTTAACAAAAAAACCAGGAGTCCTGCGCACGTTTAGCTGCTTCGCATCTTCTAAGTCCTGCTTGACTCGTTTAGCAATTTCTTCACTTTGTATATCAGCGTATAGCTTATCCATATCCATACCTAACCCACCAAGTTGAGCCCAGAACTTTTCAGGCATCGCAACATGATGTTCAATCCACAGGTTACTTGTTTTATAGGCCAGTTCCAGCGTTTGCCTGAAGCGTCCCTGTAAACGCGCAGCTTCAAAGATGCTGACGATTACATCGGAACCTCTGTGTAACGGTAAGTATCGTAATACTAAATTCACCTTACCCGGATGTTCCCTCATGATTTTTTTTACCAGCGGATAAAACGCTTTACAGGTACCACAGGCAGGATCAAAAAACTCAACTATCGTTACCTTGGCATCAGGCGGACCCATTTTAGGCGAGTAATCACGTTGCATAAGCTCTGTGTTTGCCTGGGAAGCACTGCTTAACTCTTTATCCTTTTGCTTATTATAAATAGAAGCCGCCACGATAAAGAGCGCGATAAACAGAACGGCAGTAACGATGACAATAATATTTTTTTTCATTTACAAAACCTTTTTCGAATAATAACTAAAAGCACTATGATTGCGCTATAAGCATAAATAGAAAGCATTGGAATAGTTATAAACCCCATTAACTCCAGGTTTATTTCAGCACAGGATAATGTCTCACTACACGGCTGTAGAGATTCAGGAACAAAACCCGAGTACACCAGGTAATGATAAACAGCAAAGCCCAAACCAATCACTGCCAGCGGCAAGGTATACCGCACCACCGAACGATCAAAAGGAAATAACCCAACCAGGAATAAAACCGCTAATGGGTAAATAAAGATGCGTTGCCACCAACAAAGCACGCAGGGTTTTAACCCCATCACCTCGCTAAAAAACAAACTGCCAAACAACGCCGCCATGGCAATTAACCAGCAGCTGAAAATCAACCACCATCCATCCGGGCTTTGCGTATTTGTTTTATCTTCGGTCATCTTATTGAGACTAATTCTTCTTTATTTTTTAAATTAAAATATTAATAGTTTCTAACTCTATTTCTTATTCAGCAAATATTTCGGATTTTGCTCTCAGTATTGCATTAACATGGAACTCTGCTATTAAATCTCGACCTTGCTTTGTCATAAGTATTTCCTGACATTCTTCTTCATTATCCATAAAGAAGTTTTCAGTGAGTACTGCTGGCATACGCGTTTCCTTGAGAACTTTAAAGCTCGCTTCTTTATCCAGGTCTCGATCAGAATAGTCTGCTCTCAATTTCCTCTGTGGGAATGTTTTTTTATATTCTTCTCCAAATATTGTTGCGATTTTGTCGCTGGTAGTCTCACCGGGTGATGTAAAAAACTCAGCTCCATTCCCACCACCCGCATTCGAATGGATACTTAGATAAAAACAGGAACTATCTTGTATCTCATTTGCTCGCTTAACCCTGGTCGCCAATTTTACATCCCGCACTTCCGGGGCAATGACCACGTAAGGAATTGTTAAAGAAGTTAGGGATTCCACAATCCTTGCAACAATCGATCTATTGAACTCACCTTCAAATAACTGAGAACCATCATCCCATACAGGAGATCTTTTACCTGGTGTTTGGTACTCGCCATTTATTAATCCACCATGCCCATTATCTAATAGTACGATCATTGAGATATCTCCTTGCTTCCGATGCCTTGAACGATATTAAAGGCTCTGAGCCCATTTATTATCAAGCGTTCTGATCCCTTGATTCTTTTATTTTCTGTTAAGAGATTATGTATTTCACCTCATTTATTTCACAATATTGAATCAAGCCATATAGAGAAGAAAGCTTCATCGCATATGTATTGCCAATGATTTGAAAAAAGCCTATAAATGACTACATAGTAACATGTTATATAAATACTGTATTTCCACGGCAATGATACTTTTCAGGTAAAATTATGACTCGACGTAAGCGTGACGCCCACACAGACGATGATTTTCTTGCCGATCTCGTGTTATGGCAAAACAACCCGGAACATGCCGCCAAAGTAGCGAAACTGGCTCATCAGGGTAACAAGAATGCTCAATATGCCCTGGGTTTGATGTACGCAGAAGGACGTGGCTTAAAGCAGGATGAATCAGAATCATATTACTGGTTATCTCATGCCATTGGGCAGGGTGACCAGGATGCAAAGCTGCTTCGGGACATCGTGCAACAATCTATGACGCTGGAGCAAATTAAACTCGCAGATATCCGTATCGCAAAAACATTAACTGTATAAGTGATTATCATGAGGAATTTATTTCTATTTTTTCTGGCACTTTATTCTGCCAGTGGACTAGCTGCACCCGATCAATTAGACAATAGCTGTGGCCCGATACTCGATGTTACTGTGCGTAGTTTGAATGAAAACAAACAGGTGAACCTTTGCAAAGCCTACAAAAATAAAGTTGTACTTATTGTCAACACTGCCAGTAAGTGTGCTTTTACACCTCAGTATGAAGGCCTGGAAAAACTCTATGCAAAATATAAGAATAAAGGCCTGGTCGTAGTCGGATTCCCTTCCAATGACTTTGCTGGCCAGGAACCGGGTAGTGAAAAACAGATACAAAGTTTTTGTCGTCTTACCTATGGCGTACAGTTCCCCATGTTTGAGAAAACGCGTGTCAGAAAAAAATACGCCGATCCGCTATATAAAAACCTGGGTGAAGCGGCCAATGAATACCCATCATGGAATTTCCATAAGTATTTACTTGATCGAAAAGGTAACCTGGTAGCCAGTTATTCCAGTTCCACCAAACCTTTTAGCAAGCAACTGGTAAAAAAAATTACTTCACTACTTGAAGAGTAATTTTTATCGAACTATCAAAGATAAAGAAGCCAGTACCAAACTTAACACAACGATTGTTGTCAGTTTTACCCGCATCGGGTAATACCAGCCCGGAAATACGCCCTGTTTGTTATGTATATTATCTAATAAACACAAAAGGCTAAAAGACACGATAAGTATGCTATAGCCATAAATTAACGGTAGTAATAATGCTAACCAACCTAGCAATGCGGGTATCACGCTGATGCCGAGTTGATAACTTGCATTATCAGACTTGATAGACATGGCTACTCCCCAGTGAACCGCTCCCATAAAGGATAAAATGATAGCGCCATAGGTTAATAAATAATGATGTGGTTCAGTCACAACAGTAACGTCTATCCAGTTTAGCAGGCTGAAAAAGACAAAAGGAATCAAGCCTGAGTAGCCCAATATGTTTGCTAATTTTTGTTGCGGCATGCTGTTACCCAATTATTTATTCTGATAATTCCTTCATTACTTCCAGAATGTTATTTTCAGAATCTTTAATGTAAACCGATTCAGTTCCATCGCGATGTTTAACCAGCTTACCAAATCTTTCAGCATACTCGTTTTCAATCGCAATATGTGGCGGATGTTGTTCAGGAATAACTAATGCCAGGTTGATATTTTTAAACTTTAACATTGCCCAGCTATCATCCTGGTAGGTCACTTCAATATTAAAGTTTTCTTTATACCAACTAATAGCTCGCGGAATATCTTGAACCTGGATAGCGATATGATGGATAGAATCTGATAATTTTTCTGTATCAACACTCATTAAATTATATCCTTTACCTGGTTGAAATTTTTTCTACTTCTATTAAATGCGCAAATGCTGTTCCCATAGTCCGATGAGATTTTACTAGAATAATGTGTTCTGAGCCCATTTATTTTGGATTCACGCTTATCACTGTATATCAAAATCTCCTACAGAACCGCTAAATCC
>CAMYJG010000047.1:0-21315 GCA_947258695.1 uncultured Ectothiorhodospiraceae bacterium
CGTCGGCCAGTTCCAGCAAGAGTGACTGGCAACTGGCAATAGATTCAGCGGCAGCGACTTCCATTAGAGGGCGATGAGTTCAGGTTCGTCACCGGATATGATCAGGATATGTTGCACGGGTACTGGTTGCCAGAGACCTGTTGCTGTTAACGCCTCTGAGGCAATCAGCTGCGCACCGGGAAACTGTGCGTCATCAGTTGTGTAGTAAAGAGACGGGCAATCATGATTCAGGGCATGGCGGATTGCGTAGATGAGCTCTCCATCACTAATGACGAAATTAAGCAGGGCCTCGCTATCGCCAAGCCAGTCGCTCAAGAGCTGGAGCATTTCCGAGCAGGCTTCTTCTATCGATAACGCCGGGTTATTCAGCAGTACTTCACGAAGCACTGCGAACAGGTATTCAGAATCGGTGGTTCCCTGGATCTGGGCACGTACGTCGTTACTCAGGAAGCCAGAAATATCCCGCCTGACCTGTGCGTTAAAGTTTTCAATGTAACCATTATGCAGAAACAGTAATTCGTCATCATAAAACGGCTGGGTATTGGAATGATTGACGGCCTGTCCCGCTGTGGCGCTTCTTATGTATGCGAGCCACAGGTCTGACTCAAGACCGCGGCCAAGACTTTCCAGGTTTGGATCAGACCAGATCGGCATGGTACTACGATAATTCATAGGCCGGTCGTCATTGTCATACCAGCCAAAACCATAGCCATCGGCATTTACCTTGGCATAAACAAGTTCCTGTGGCGCATAGGATTGCACGACCAGGCTGTGAGAAGGTCGGGTAAGGAAATGATCAAGACGAATGTCTGGACCCAGGTAGGCCGCCATTCGGCACATGGTATGATCCTTTTACTTTTCAGGTTCGACAGCGTATAGCACAAATGTTAGCCTATCATGGCAGCATAACCAATAGCGACAACAGGGCTGCTGTGCCTGTCATAAAATGATCATAAATGCAGGAGCTGGACATGGAAGAAGCACGTCTCTTGGAATCGCGTTCGCAACGTATTGCATGTCGCAAAGTATTGCCGGCACGAAAAGTCCCCAGTTTACTGGACGACGTTCGTGAAGGACTGATGCAGGAACCGCGCAAACTTCCAGCGAAATATTTTTATGATAAAAATTAAACAATTCATTTCTGTCATCATTTTTACAGTAATATCTGCCAGTAGTCTCGCAAAGGAAATTACCACTGCGCCGTTTGAGATCCTTCTTAATGACATTAAACAAATAGAAGATTCGCTTAAGAAAAAGAAACAGTCTGTTAGCGCTCTAAGCAAACTTAACAAACGATTAACCACATTAAAGGTAAATGCAACAGACTGCATCGCCATATATGAAAAGAAAGTAATTGAGAAAAAAACCGCTTTACAGACGCTGGGTGAAAAGCAAAAAAAAGAATCTCCAGAACTGATTAAACAGCGCAAGCAACAAGAAAAAGAACTAGCTAACGTTGAAACAGGACTAGCGACATGTAATGCAGCCGCATTACGGATTCAGGCAGCAATTGAGGATGTAGAAGCAAAGTTGCAAATACAGCTAGCTGAGCAACTATTTTCCCACAGTGATAATATATTTGAGGTCATCTCAAAACATAGTGAGATACCCGCCAATTGGCTCAAGCAAACCTTTGACAATAGTAAAAAACATGGTTGGATTCAGAGTGCCCCAAGACAACGAATTTGGGCACTGAGTGGTATTGTGCTGTTAAGCATACTAGTCGGCGTACTAATTAAACGGTTTGCCATACCAGCAATTATGCGTGTTCATTGGTCAAAAGAGCCAAGTGGCAGTTTTGCTGCCTCATTATTGGGATCTTTTTGCCATGATGCAATTTACATATTGGGTAGTTTGGGTATGGCAGTGACACTTTCAGTGTATACCGCCGGAATGAAACCAACTCCCCTGATAACATCGCTTGCATATGGATTATGTCTCTTTTTTATAGCACGTTATGTGATTCATTTTAGTTTGGCACCCCAACCACCCGGTAGGCTTTTTTTAAATATATCGGTTGAGACAGCGAATGCCTTGGCTCGTCGTTTAAAAGTACTTACCGTAATATTGTTTCTTGGTTATTTACTGGTGGGAACAATAATAGGCTCAAGTTTGCCTGAATATGTCATGAGTCTCGGACGAACTGTGATAATAATTGTATTTGCTGTCAACCTTATTTGGGTTCTGTGGCTCTTTGGCGAATTGCAGGGCATTCTGAAACAAACCTGGTTACGTTATGGGTTGTCATTGGTACTTGTTGTTGCAGTACTGGCTGACCTCAGTGGTTACACGAATTTATCCGGCGTGTTGCTACGATCGGTCTTTGGCAGTTTGTTTGTCATTCTGGTGACACTGATTCTGGCTAGTCTAACCTCTGATTTACTCGAAGGGCTAGAGTATGGTCACACCAGTTGGCAACGTAGAATACGCCGCATGTTGGGCCTGACTCCAGATGGACATATCACTGGATTCTTCTGGATTCGTTTAATAGTAAATCTTGGCTGGTGGTCTCTATTAATATTATTGCTAATTTTTATATGGGATCTGTCTTATAGTGTAGTCGAACAGATCAGAGTAATTTTTACTCAAGGTTTTCTAGTGGGCTCACTTAAAATTGTGCCAGCACGCATCGTGTTAGCACTCGTTAGTCTTGGTCTACTAGTTGCCTTAAGTGCTTGGTTTCAGGGACAGATGCGTAAACATTGGCTGAGCAAAATGCCAATGGAGCGCGGTGCACGTGAAGCAATGGTCACAATGATAGGTTACATCGGCGTCGCTATTGCTATATTGATCACCCTTGGGATTGCGGGTATTGATTATTCTAATCTAGCCATCGTTGCGGGTGCTTTGTCACTTGGTATTGGTTTTGGTTTACAGAACATTGTTAATAATTTTGTGTCGGGTTTGATTCTGTTATTTGAACGTCCAGTTAAGACTGGTGATTGGATTGTTGTTGGTAATACAGAAGGGTATGTAAAACGTATTCGTATCCGCGCAACACAAATACAAACATTTGACCGCGCCGATGTCATTGTACCCAATTCTGAACTGATATCCGGACAAGTAACTAACTGGATGCTACACGATTCGCATGGACGTGCACGGATTCCCATTGGAGTGGCGTATGGTAGTGATACTCAAAAGGTTAAAGAGATCTTATTGAAGGTAGCACATGATCATCCTGAAGTGATTATCAATAACTCTGCACCACCGCCCAAGGTGTTATTCAGGCAGTTTGGTGATAGCTCTTTGGATTTTGAACTACGTTGCTATGTCAAAAATATCGATGAACGTATCAATGTGATATCAGAATTAAATTTTGCGATTGACGCGGCCTTTAGAGAAAATGGTTTAGAGATCCCATTCCCACAGCGCGATGTACATCTATTTAATCAAGAAAAGAAAAAGTAAGTATAATGAAAAACTATAAGTGAATTAAGCAACGTCCGCTAGTGGCCGGCAGCTGCCTCTTATGACACAGGATTCCGGCCTGCGCGGGAATGCCTAAAGCGCTACGCGGGGCAGGCACTGACGGGAGTTGGCCAAAAGCAGACTTTAATAATCTGTAACTGCAATTCTATCTAATTGAACTGTTCTCGTTAAACGCAGCCGAGTATAAAAATCAAATCAGGATTATAGCGAGCTTTTGTTTGAGCGCGATCAGTGCGTGGCCAGAACGCGGAGCGTGCAGGACATGTCGAATGAAACACGTAGTGGTTCTACGACTAGCACAGCGCGAGTTAGCGAGTGCCTGATTTTATTTATATGCAAGGGAATTGGGATTGGAAATTACAACAAGTTTCCGAGTGTCTTTCTTTTTGGTTACTTTTGCTTGGACAAGCAAGAAAAAGTAACTTGGTGTCGGGAGGCCAGAACGTATGGAATACGTTAAGGTCATACTGACAAACCTCATAGAGGTTTATTAAGTGCAACCCTCGACAAATAAATATAAAACTGTATTCCGGCTCAAGGACGAAATAACAAGAACTAACTAGCGTCAGCTGTATCCCCACTATGCCCAAACCACTTCTCTAAATCCCACTCAAGAAATTCAGCATAATTCATATAGTGAGAACCATCACATGAAAAAGTTAAACCAACTATTCCGTTAACAAGGTTAAAAGAAGCTGAGCGTAAGTAGACGGTTTCATCCATATTACGTAACGCTTTTAACATGTCCATCACTTCTGCTATTTTATCCTGTGGCACGGTGGCGATGTCCGGGTAGTCCTGGCGTGGATAAGCAAGGCAGCGTTCAGGATCAACCAGGTCATCTAGCATATGAATATGATAATCATAGGGGTTTTCCATTGACCAGAAAGATACGCGTGAACTTGAGTAATGAATCTTACAATGAAAGATGCCATGGTGTTGCATCATTTCTTTTATAATTTCAGTTACGTTATCAAGCTGTTTATCCATTGCGCTAAGTACACGTTCTTGCATGAACAATGTGCCACGAATTGCTGGATCACCTTTATACTGTTGCCACTTGGTATCGACTTTTTTAAGAGTTTCATCTGTGGGTAATTTTTCAACGTCAAAATCAGCCGCGATGAAGCCGAGTACCTTGTCGTCATCAGTTACGGATTGCATTACCGTAATACAGGACTTACCACTATGGGTACTGATATAAACAGGCGACATGGTAAAACCTTTATAAGGTAAGGTTTTCTCCATATAGGGTCGGCCACTAAGCACCCGGCCGCGTAAAGTAGAATCTTTTTTATGTGCCTCTACGTTTGAAGAAATCAGCATGCCGGTGGTATCCACTGCGTAAATAAGATCGCAATGCGGTAGCATATTGAGACTGTCTTGCAGAATTCTGTCAAGTTCATCAACGTCATCCCATGCATAGACGCACGACTTGGCTAACGCGGTCAGTAAACCTTCTGAACGTTTAGCTAAGGTTTTTTTCTTATTGGAGACGATCTCTTTAAACCAGGACATTTCAAATCTCGTAACAGTTCATGACCTGTCCTTTATTTCACGTAATTTTTTTGGTGAACGGGGCAGGTGTTAAAGACCATATTCTAACTCATTCGAGTGGTAAAGGCATAAAACAGATCCACAGAATTTATACTTTGTTGATATTTATTCATGTTAATATGAAATACCGGCATAACATCAAATGCAGATATAGAGAAAATGGCAAAAGCAAAAGTATTATATAGTTGTACAGACTGTGGTTCAGAAGCACCTAAGTGGGCAGGGCAATGTGGTGATTGCGGGGCCTGGAACACTCTGGTAGAAATTACGGCAGCACCGGCAGCGTCGTCACGCACCACTCGATATGCTGGATTTGCTGGGGAAGCAACGGGTTTAAAAGTTCAACGACTTGATGAAGTAAGTCCTGATGATGTTACGCGAATTAACACTGGCAGTGCCGAGTTTGATCGCGTATTAGGGGGTGGCCTGGTACCGGGTTCCGTGGTTTTACTTGGCGGTGATCCGGGCATTGGTAAATCGACTTTACTACTACAAATTCTGACTAAGCTGGGCGAACTTAATCCTCTTTACATTACCGGTGAAGAATCATTGCAACAGGTCAGTGCACGAGCTTTACGCTTAGGTTTAAAAGTTGATGACTTAGGTTTATTAATTGAAACCCGGGTTGAGGACATATTAAATACGGCTCAAAAAGAAAAACCACGTGTCATGGTGGTAGATTCAATTCAAACAATGTATACCGATGAATTGCAATCAGCACCAGGTGCGGTTGGCCAGGTTCGGGAAAGTGCAGCATTACTGGTTAGATATGCCAAGCAAACACAAACAACAATTTTTTTAGTTGGACATGTGACTAAAGAAGGGGCCTTAGCCGGACCTCGAGTTTTAGAACACATGGTCGATACAGTTCTATATTTTGAAGGTGATAGTGGAAGTCGTTATCGTTTGATTCGAGCAATTAAAAATCGTTATGGTGCAGTTAATGAACTGGGTGTATTTGCCATGACGGATAAAGGCTTAAGAGAAGTCAGTAATCCTTCTGCTATTTTTCTGTCACAACATGAAGAATCTGTGCCAGGTAGTGTCATTATGGTAACCCTCGAGGGCAGTCGCCCATTGCTTGTCGAAGTGCAGTCATTGGTAGATGAAAGTCACTTAAGTAATCCTCGACGGGTAACCACTGGTCTTGAGCATAATCGTCTTGCTATGTTACTTGCTGTATTACATCGGCATGGAGGCATAGTGACTCATGATCAGGATGTTTTTGCTAACGTGGTAGGTGGTGTGCGGGTAACTGAAACCGGTGCTGATCTTGCTGTGTTGCTGGCTGTTAAGTCGAGCTTGAGTAATCGAATAATGCCAAACGATGTGATTGTCTTTGGTGAAGTTGGTTTAGCCGGGGAAATACGTCCTGTACCCAACGGCCAGGAACGTTTACATGAGGCAGCTAAACATGGGTTTAAACGGGCACTGGTTTCAAAAGGAAATGTACCGGCTAAACCCATTAAAGGGTTAGAAGTGATTGGTGTTACTCGCTTAAGTGAAGCACTCAATGCGATTGATTAAGATGTGTTTAAGTTGACGCGTTTTTTTATTTAGCGTGTGTTAGTTCAGTCAATTCTCGTTCAAGTAAACTTTCATCACCAAGATTAAGTTCTACCAAGCGCCGTAAGTGTGTCGCTGAATCAATATCCATTTGCTCAGTTTTAAATCCAATATGATCATTTTCGCTGTGCACTTCGATAACGGCAAGGTTGATTTCAACTTCATGGCCGGCTAATTCCAGATGAACAGTGTAATGTTCACCATTAACACCTTGCCAATCATCGGGTTTACTGATTAACGCACCTTTAAAGCTGATGTCGATTAATTCGGCCATTGATTTGTGGCCGCTACGAGAATTGATAATGGTAGCAACGGCATTAAAAGGAATGCGAGTGAAGTGGCGTTGTTCATTTGTCATCAATAGACTCCTGAAAAATAAAATATTGGTCAGATCTTATTCAAGGTAGAACTGCATTTTAATATTGCCAATTTGTATGGTATCACCATCGGTTAATTGCTGACTTTTATCGCCAATCTCCTGGTTTTTTAAAAGTAGCGGATGTTCGCCGATGCCTTCAAGTTGTGAAATAAAATAGCCATCATGACGTTTAGTAATAACCGCGGTTGAAACACCGGGTTTACCGAGGTTAGTCATTGCTTTACTTAAACTCATGGTTTTACCCAGGTTGGCGCCATTCATTATTTGTAACCAGCCCTGTGTTTTAGCTTGTGCTTCCATTTGAATGGGCGCTTCTTCTTCCTCGACAACAAAGTTTTCAGTTACCGCTTCAGTTTCGCCGGTATTATTAATGTCTTCTGAGTAAGAATATGAAATCGTGTGTTTGCCAACCCGGATGACGTCCCCATCTTTAAGTGGGTGCATGCCCTCAATTTTTGTTGCACCGATGTATGTCCCTTCATCGGTACCAAGATCACGAATGACCGAGTCATTGTTTACGGTATCGATTTGAGCATGTTGGGGCTGAATGGCTAAACTGTCGATACAGAGCGTGCAGCTGGGATCACTACCTAGCGTCATGCTTCCTTTCAAAACAGGAAAAACTTTTAGCACTTTGCCTTTAAAAGAAAGTGTCAATTTCGACACATAAAACTCCAAAAATTGTAATGATTTCTAGGGATTATAGTCTGTTTTTAATCTAATTGTACAATTAGGCAGAGCCGAAAAAGGCCTTTTTCGGACAGTTTCAGTTAGTTGGTTGAAAAAAGCGAACCAGCTGTATTATGGCTCATTGACAGGCTGCGGCGTATTTTTCCAGTTTGGATCAACCAGTACAGTCTTAACCGCATTTTTTGTGGTTTGTACGATTTCAATGGGGTAGTCATCTAACATCATACTGGTGCCGGGTTCTGGAATATGCTCCAGGTACTCAATAATCAGACCATTTAAGGTTTTTGGCCCTTCTTTGGGAAGCTCCCAGTTCAGTATTTTATTTAATTCACGTACGGTTATGCTGCCATCAATTAAATAGCTGCCATCTTGCCGAATGTGTAGATCCTTACGGCTAGCTGCGGGATCGGTAGTAAATTCGCCAACAATCTCTTCCAGGATGTCTTCTAGTGTAACTAAACCAAGAATATCCCCGTATTCATTCACGACCATGGCATTGCGACGGCGCTCATGCTGGAAATTAAGTAACTGTGTAGTGAGTGGTGTGCCGGTGGGAACATAATAAGCTTCACGTATAATTTTACGAAAATCTTCTTTAGTCGCGTCTTCCGCGTGGAAGAAACGTAAAGCACGGCGGATGTGAATAATACCGACCATATGATCAATATCACCTTCATACACCGGTAAACGGGTATGCTGGGTTTCAGCCAGTTGTTTTATGATGTCCGACCAGTCATCTTCCAGGTCGACACCCACCAGTTCATTTCTTGGAACCATAATGTCATCAATAGTAACTTTCTCGAGATCCAAAATACTTAACAGCATTTTTTGATGGCTCTTGGGAATCATTGTAGCCGCTTCGTTAACCACGATGCGCAGTTCTTCGCTGCTAAGTTTATCGCTGCTAGAAGCATGACGAATGCCGAGTATTTTGAATATGATTTTTGAGGACAGATTAACGAACCAGACAAAGGGATACAGCAATCTTAATAAGGGTTCGAGAAAGAGTGTTGCTGGTAAGGCAAATCTTTCCGGGTGCATTGCGGCTAATGTTTTTGGTGTGACTTCAGCAAATACCAGCACAATAATGGTGAGTATAATAGTAGCGAAAAGTACACCGGCTTCACCAAATAAACGAATACCTATAATGGTGGCGATGGCCGAAGCAAGAATATTAACAAAGTTATTACCCAGTAATATAAGGCCAATGAGTTTGTCTGGTTTTTGCAGCAAACGATAAGCACGCATAGCCCCTTTATTTTTTTTGTCCGCCAGATGACGTAACCGGTAACGATTCAGGCTCATTAAGCCTGTTTCAGAACCCGAGAAAAAACCAGAAACTAAAATGAGAAATATAAGCATGCCGAAAAGCATACTAATGGGAATGGCGTCCAAAGAGGGAATAACCTTCTGTGATTAGAATAGTGTAATTAAATGTTTAACCAGGCAAAGAGTCAAGTGGTTAAGGGATAATTTCTGGCACAGAGCCTGCTTAGCTTAGGCTTTAAGTACCAATTCAATGACAAATTTACTGCCAAAATAGGCCAGCATTAGCAGGATAAATCCGCTCATACTCCATCTTATGGCAATTTTTCCACGCCAGCCAAAGCGGTAATGTCCCCACAGCAAGATCACAAACACACACCAGGCAATAAGAGATAAAACGGTCTTGTGCACCAGCTGTTGAGCAAACATGTCATCAATATAATAGAAGCCACTAAGCAAAGAGATACTAAGGGCGATGACTCCCAGTCCAATGATGCGGAATAACATGATTTCCATGGTTTCTAATGAAGGTAAGCTGTGTAAAAAACCGGATGGATGTTTATTGTGCAAATATTTGTCTTGTATATATAAAAGAATTGCCTGGGCAACGGCAATACTTAACAGGCTATAAGCAAGTAATGAAAATAAAATATGTGTTTGTAAACCGGGCGCGAGTGAGTCAGTTAACAAATGTTGTTGCTCGCTCAGGGCGCGTAGTAAAAGCGTGATCAAAGCGAATGGATAAACCAGTAATCCGAGACAGCCAATGGGTAAGGTAAAGCTGGCAATAACCAGTAACGCAGACATCAACCAGGCAGTAAAGCTGAGAGCACTAAAGAAACCAATATCAATTCCCTGCGGGGTAAAAATAAAACTATATAAACTGACCAGGTGAAAAATAATGGCAATGGCTGCAAAGTATAGCGGTTGCTTATCAGCGGTATCTTTAGCGGCTGACCAGTGCTTAAGTAATAACCCTATAGCCGCAGCATAAAGTAATATGGATATTGTTATTGTAATTAAAGTCATATTTTGTTCTCTGTTCTTATAATCGCATAAGGTGATGCTACTGAGAAGAGATAACTTAAGTAATAAAGCGGTTATCGTTAAAAATATATAGTCATACAGAACATCCGTGTATCAGCATTCAAATTCACGGTAAGATGATGAAAAAAGAGAGAAAAGTTGGCTATCTGCAGGTAAATGACTTGTGACCCGAGTAGCATTTTGTTTTACTTAAATATGACAGAATAAGCAGTTGTAATACTATACTTATGAAGAAAATATCTTGCTCAATGGCGATTTTTCGCAGTTAGAGGATGTAAGGATTTAATGGAACTGAAGGTTTTAGGATGTAGTGGCGGTGTTGGCAACCAGTTGCGAACAACAACACTTTTAATCGATGACGATGTTTTGATTGATGCAGGAACAGGTCTGGGTGACCTTCATTTGCAGGCTATGTCGTGTATTCGCCATATTTTTTTAACACATTCTCACCTTGATCATATCACCAGCATCCCGTTTTTGGTTGATACCATGTTTGATACCATTAAAGAGCCGATTATTATCCACGGTTTAGCAGAAACCATTGATGCGCTAAAAACGCATATCTTCAATAACATTATTTGGCCCGATTTTTCACGTTTACCTAGTCTCGATAACCCGGTGATGGAATATCAAGTTATGAAACCGGGGGAAACGGCTGAAATTGGTAATCGCACCATCGAAATGATCGAAGTTAACCATATTGTTTCAGGGGTGGGTTACCGGGTTGAGTCAGACACGGGTGCCTTTGCTTTTAGTGGCGACACCACCACCAATGACACATTCTGGTCAGCTTTAAATAAGCACGATAAGCTGGATTTACTCATTGCAGAATCTGCATTTACCAACCAGGATATTAAATTGTGTCATTTATCCGGCCATTATTGTGCCGAGTTATTAGGGCCTGATTTAGCAAAACTTAATCACAAACCTGAAGTTTATATTAGTCATAATAAAGCAGGCGCAGAGGCTCAAATTTTTGCTGAATGCCAAAAAGCCATTACCACTCATACCATACATCCACTTTCGACAGGACAGAGTTTTAAGCTTTAACTTTGTTCATTTATTTAGCTTCGTTTTTTCATCTCGCTATTTAAGCTATAATCACGGTTTTATAGATTCTTGCAGGAATAAATCATAATGTTTGACGGTTTATCAGAACGTCTTGGCCAAACAGTTCGTAATTTACGTGGTGTTGGTCGTCTTACTGAAGACAATATAAAAGATACCATGCGTGAAGTCCGCATGGCGTTACTCGAAGCCGATGTGGCTTTGCCGGTGGTCCGTGAATTTACTGACCAGGTCAAACAAAAAGCACTGGGTGACTCGGTATTAAAAAGCCTGACACCTGGGCAAGCCCTGGTAAAAGTCGTTAATGATGAATTGACTCTTATCATGGGTGAGGCAAATGAATCACTCAACCTGAGCGTGACGCCACCCGCGGTTATTTTGATGGCAGGCCTGCAGGGTGCGGGTAAAACAACCACGGTTGCCAAGCTGGCGCGCTGGTTAAAAGAAAAACAGAAAAAATCCGTCATGGTGGTGAGTGCTGACGTTTATCGTCCCGCCGCTATCAAGCAGCTGGAAACGGTTGCTGCTGAAGTGGGGGCTAACTTTTTCCCATCCACTGCAGAGCAAGATCCGGTTGATATTGCCAACGCCGCTATCAAAGAAGCCAAAATCCAGAATAATGATGTTCTGATAATCGATACCGCGGGTCGTTTGCATGTCGATGATGAAATGATGGGTGAAATCAAACGCCTGCATGCCGCGGTGAACCCGGCTGAAACCCTGTTCGTAGTGGACAGTATGACTGGTCAGGATGCGGCAAACACTTCTAAGGCATTTAATGATGCTTTACCACTCACCGGTGTGGTTTTGACCAAAACAGACGGTGATGCACGTGGTGGTGCAGCCTTATCGACGCGCTTTATCACTGGAAAACCCATTAAATTTATTGGTGTCGGCGAAAAAATGTCAGCTTTGGAACCCTTTCATCCAGAGCGAATCGCCTCCCGTATCCTGGGAATGGGTGATGTGGTTAGCCTGGTCGAAGAAGCACAAAGCACTATCGATCATGAGAAAGCGACAAAACTGGCGAATAAACTGAAAAAAGGCAAAGGCTTTGATTTGGACGATTTTGCCGAACAGCTCAACCAAATGAAAAACATGGGCGGTATTGCCAGTTTAATGGGAAAACTGCCAGGATTACCCAATATGCCGAAAGGGGCAATGGACCAGGTGAATGATAAGCAAATGGCGCATTTGTCAGCAATTATCAGCTCAATGACGCCAAAAGAGCGCCGTTTCCCCGATGTTATAAAAGGCTCGCGTAAAAAGCGTATCGCCGCCGGTTCCGGAATGCAGGTTCAGGATGTGAATCGTCTTTTGAAGCAGTTTAGCCAAATGCAGAAAATGATGAAAAAGATGAAAGGTGGCGGAATGGCGAAAATGATGCGCAGTATGAAAGGTCAACTCCCACCCGGCATGATGTAAAGAATAGCCACGAAGGACACCAAGAAAAGGCAAGATAATAGAAAACCACGGGGTGCACTGGGAACACGGGGTAAAAAATAATAAATTCCCAGTACGCCCTGTGTCCCCGTGGTTTTTTAAATTTTAATCTTTTCTTAGTGTTCTTGGTGTCCTTCGTGGCATAACAGTAATAATCCTGAGTTTTTCACTCAAAACAGCCCCTAAGCCCTTCACTTTTCTGTATTTTCTAGTAAAATGCGCCGTCTTACTTTAGCGGGTTAATTTTTGAACAAAAATGGGCCTGAATTTTTTGAATTTTCGAGGAAAAATAGCGCAATGGTAACCATTCGTTTAGCTCGTGGCGGCGCAAAGAAGCGTCCCTTTTATCACATTGTAGTTACTGACAGCCGTAGCCGTCGTGACAGTCGTTATATCGAACGTGTGGGTTATTACAACCCAATGGCGAAAGGCCAGGAAGTGCGTTTAAACGTTGAAAATGATCGTATTGATCATTGGCTCGGTCAAGGCGCTCAAACGTCTGAACGTGTAGCCAAGTTACTGAAAGACGAACAAAAAGCGGCATAATTTATTTGCTGAACACCAGTGATTACTGGTTGTTTATTTAATTGCTTATGAGTACCGGTGAGAAACAACGTCAGCAATGGGTACCCGTAGGCAAGCTAAGTGGTTTGTTCGGTGTGAAGGGATGGGTAAAAATCTTCTCCAATACACAGCCTAAAGAAAATATTCTGACATATTCACCCTGGTTTCTGAAACGGAATGGGCAATGGCAAGAATATAAATTATTAGATGGCAAGCTTCATGGTAAAGGTGTTATTGCACATTTATCAGGTTGCAGCGACAGAGATATTGCAGCAGAACTCATTGGTTCTGAAATCGCGGTTAAGCGAGAGCAATTTGCTAAGCCAGCAGCCGATGAATACTACTGGAATGATTTAATCGGCCTTGTAGTAAAGAATTTAGAAGGCATTGAACTGGGTAAAATTGATTCAATGCTTGAGACCGGTGCTAACGACGTGATTGTTGTGCGCGGTACAAGTGATAATGGAAAAAAACGTGAACGTTTAATTCCCTTTGTCACTGAAGAGATTGTCCACGAAGTCAATCTTGAACAAGGTTTTATGACTGTTGATTGGGATTCTGAATTTTAATCCGGTTATCTTAGGGTGAGGTAAACCATGCGCATTGAAGTGGTGACGCTTTTCCCAGAAATGTTTTCAGCTTTGTCAGACAATGGTGTGACAGGGCGAGCGATCCAGAATGGATTGGTTCAACTGGGGACGATTAATCCCCGTGATTATACCGATGATCGACATAACACTGTCGATGACCGTCCTTACGGTGGCGGGCCCGGTATGGTCATGATGGTAGAGCCATTGCGAGCAGCAATCAGCGATGCCAGAAAAGCGTTAGGCGAAAAGGGTAAGCAAGCTAAAGTTGTTTACTTGTCTCCACAGGGTCGTCAGTTAGATCAGGCGGTTTTACAAGAACTCGCAGAACGTGAAGAAGTAATATTATTATGTGGTCGTTATGAAGGTATAGATGAACGGTCGTTATGAAGGTATAGATGAACGACTCATAGCCAGTGAAGTTGATGAAGAAATTTCTATTGGAGATTATGTCATTAGCGGCGGTGAACTGGCAGCCATGGTGTTAATTGATGGCGTGACTCGGTTAGTACCCGGTGCATTAGGACACGAGGATTCAGCAGAACAGGATTCATTTATGAATGGCCTGCTCGATACACCTCACTATACTCGTCCTGAAGTATTAGACGGGCAAGCGGTACCGGATGTTTTATTGAGTGGTCATCATAAAAACATTGAACGTTGGCGCCTAAAACAGGCTTTAGGTCGTACCTGGTTAAGAAGGCCCGACTTGCTTGAAAAGTTAAAGCTTGATCAGGCACAGGAAGATTTACTAGCGGAATTTATCCGTGAACATGAAGAAAATAATATTTAAATAAACTCGAGATGAGTTTGGAGAAAAACATGAGTACTATCATCGAACAACTTGAAAAAGAACAAATGAACAAAGAGATTCCATCTTTTGCACCAGGCGACACTGTTGTTGTTCAAGTAAAAGTAAAAGAAGGTACACGCGAACGTTTACAGGCCTTTGAAGGTGTTGTCATCGCTGTTCGTAACCGCGGTATTAACTCTGCATTTACGGTTCGTAAAATGTCTCATGGTGAAGGCGTTGAGCGTGTATTCCAAACTTACAGTCCTGCGATTGACAGCATTAATGTTAAACGTCGTGGTGATGTACGTCGTGCGAAATTGTATTACTTACGTGACCTTCAAGGTAAGGCTGCACGTATTAAAGAAAAATTGAGCTAAGTTTTAACTTAATTTTCCACTTTATTCCTGGCCGAACATAGTGCTTACGGATAAGCGAAGTTCAGTATTAAAACGGGTAGTACGTAAGTGCTACCCGTTTTTTATTTTCTCTTTTTTTATTTTCCCCCTTCATTCATTTGCAGCTGCTGTTTCAGCGGACAGTTTAGAAGAGGTTCGTTCTATTGCTAAAAGCGGAGCGGTCTCTTTGGCATTGCAATCTATCGATGAATATCAAAAAACACTTGATGCAAAGAGTGACATGCTTGCCTGGTTAGAATGGGAACGTGAGCGATTAGCCATGTATGAACTGGGACAGCGCTGGCAAGCATTACAACAACGTGTTGCAGCCTATAAAGACGGACTCCCGGATAATTTTTTGTATGTCGCTAAACAAAAACAGGTTGATGCGTTATTAAAATTAAAGCAAGGTCAGCAAGCGCGATATATTTTGCAAGGTTTAATCTGGAGCAGTACTGCTTTAACTGAAGTAGAAACCAGGATACATACTCAATGGTTGCCACACTGGCAAAAACGCATTATTAAAAGTTATTTAGTTGATGGTAAGACAGATGATGCCCTGTTAGCAGCGCAACGTTACTATCAGGACTATCGTAATAATGAAATTGAAGATCGTTTGTTACGTGCACGCATCTTGTTACTGAACAAGCGTGAAGATGAAGTTGTTGAATTATTAATGAAGGATACCAAGCATCCGGAAGGCGGTATGCTGTATTTATTAGCGCAACTACGAAGTAAAGGTCGGCCTCCACGCAAGGTACTGCAATCTGCGTTACGACAGATGCGTGGCAAGTGGGCAGATGAAAAATTAAAATACATGTTATGGGCAGTTGTTGCTGAATCTGCTAAACGTAGTGCTGATCGTCCATCAACAGCAAACGCACTCGAGTTTGTATTAGCCGGGAATAAGAATATTGAGCTGCCTGCAGGGCTATTTAATTTCTCAGCAGATACGCTTTGGGATGTTTATATTGATTATGCTGTTCATTTAGGTAACCGTGCTCAATTTTTGATTGGAAACGATCAACAATGGTTAAATGCCGCAATTAAAGCACAGAAAAAATACCCGGTAAAAGCGCGGGCCCTTTTTGCCATGGTGATGCATAAAGGCCAGAGTGATGACACTCGCTTACGTGCAGCAAAAGGTTTTTTAAATTTAATGCGTAAACGTAAACGTGGCGCTAATTTAATCATGGCGTTATTTTTAAAGTCTAATTATTTTAATAAGCTGGAATCGATACCCGCACCGATTCGTTACGATATTGTTGATATTGCACTGAGTCGCTCAAACATTGAACTGGCTTCCAGTTTGATGACGACGATCACCACGGCACCTGCCGGTGTTGATGAGTTTCAGTGGCAATTAAGGCGTGCACGTATATTTGTTTTAGGAGGTAAGGAAGAAGAAGGTAGCCGTACTTTAAAACAAATACTAAAAGATAATAATAAACTTAGCCGACAACAGATTGAACATTTTTTACAGGTTGTTTTTGATTTACAAACGGTTAAAGAACATGAGCATGCCTACCAGATATTTAACGCGGTCTTACCTTTAATAGACGATAAAGTTCTACAACGTGAGATTTATTACTGGATGGCGGATTCACAAAAAGCATTACAAAATTATGCCGCCGCGGCCAGGTTATATTTACGCTCTGCTATGCATGCAGGTAATAATGGCCTTGACCCCTGGGGACAAACAGCTCGCTACCAGGTAGCAGAAATGCTGGCCAAAGCGGAGCTGCTTCAGGATGCCCATACTATCTATCAACAGTTACTGGATGTAACAAAAGAACCGGCCCGACGTGCCGTTTTAAAACATGAGTTACAGAAGTTATGGTTGCTCAGAGAGCCGGACAACCATTCAGATTCAGAAGCACAAGCAGAGTAATTATTTATTATTGAATAATAAAGTTGGTAAAATAAAGCGCTTCAACTATCGGCTCGCCTACCAGTTCCGTTAATACCTTGTTCACTGCTTCCAATGCATCTTTACGTAATTGTTCTTTGCCAAGTGAACTGCTGATTGTGCCGGCATCCTGGCTGCTTAATAGTAAAATTAATTCATGCCTTACCGGGCCTTTGTGCAAATCCATTTTTGACGCATTATCCGGGTCAACCATCTTGATTTCAATAATAACCTGCATGTGACGAATACGCTCACCGTCCATAATATTGACGACGATAGGAGGATTAAGGGGAATAAAGGGGGATGAACCACCTCCGCCACCCGCAGCATATGATGAAGTTGAAATAATAAATAGGAATATGAATGATAAAAACTTCATGCAATAAACTCTCCTGAGTTGATTTGTAGTATGTACTCTATAATAGATATATTCGGCCAGAAATAGAAACTCTTTAGTGATAAGCATACATTCTGTGGTAAATTTATTTGATATTTTTTATGATTGGTTATAGTGTATTTTTAGTATGGGTAATCAAACGACTCTGATAGTGCCGACAGTGATTGGCGATTTAACGCTTGAGATCGATGGGCAGAGTTTGTTGTCGCTTTCTATCAGTAAAGTAAACAGCAATAAAAATTCAAAGATGCCTTTAAGCGCTGCTCAAACCAATAACCACTCAGTGAAATTAGCCCAACAGTTAGAGAAATACTTTTCTTCGGCGACTAGCTTTACAAACCTTCGACTGGCTCCACAAGGAACAGATTTTCAAAAGTCTGTCTGGAATGAGTTAAGTAAAATTCCCTGTGGTCAGACACGCACATATGGAGATTTAGCAAAAAAGCTGAACTCGAGTGCCCGTGCAGTCGGGAATGCATGTAGAAAAAACCCCATCGCAATAATCGTTCCTTGTCACCGTGTTGTTTCTGCCACTGGCTTGGGCGGCTATGCCGGTAAAACTGAAGGTCGGCAATTAAATATTAAGCGCTGGTTACTCAAACACGAAGGTGTGCTAGTGTGAACCAGGTAATGAAAAGCGATGCGGCATCATTGCCTGACATTGTTGAACAATTTCTTGATAGTGTTTGGATGGAAAGGGGATTAAGTGAAAATACCCTGGCTGCCTACCGCTCTGATCTTAAAAAATTTATCAACTGGTTATCAGGTGACTCAAACACTGCAACGAGTGAACAATTGATTACGGCTGAACGGCAGCAGGTTGAGAATTATTTGTCCGATTTAAACAAGCGTGAGATTAGTGCCTCGAGTCGTGCCCGTTTACTCTCTACATTGAGATTGTTTTATGCCCATTTGCTCAGGGAAAAACACATTACCGTTGATCCTGTTGCATTAATAGATGCGCCCAAGTTGGGACGTGCCTTACCGAAGTCATTAACCGAAGGTGATGTTGAAGCTTTACTCATGGCGCCCGATACATCAACACTGTTAGGCTTACGCGATCGCGTGTTGTTTGAGGTGTTATATGCCACGGGACTGCGTGTTTCAGAATTAGTGGGTTTATTGTTAACACAAGTAAACCTACAGCAAGGAGTAATACGGGTTATCGGCAAAGGTAACAAAGAGCGTTTAGTCCCTTTAGGCGAAGAAGCGATTAACTGGCTGGAAAAATACCTTTCAAATACAAGAACCGATTTATTAAATGGGCAGGTATCCGATGCATTGTTTGTTACCCGAAGAGGTGCCGCAATGACACGGCAGGCATTTTGGTACCTGATTAAACGTTATGCGCTGCAGGCGGAAATTGCTTCAACAATATCACCGCATACGTTACGCCATGCCTTTGCCACCCATCTACTCAATCACGGTGCAGATTTACGGGTAGTGCAAATGCTGCTGGGACATAGCGATTTGTCTACCACTCAAATTTACACCCACGTGGCGAAAGCTCGCCTGAAATCTCTGCATAGCCAGTATCACCCGCGAAGCTAACCTCGAATACAGGTGGCAAAATAAAATAGCGATAAAGGGAACAAAAACCGTCGCAAAAGGTCGAATTTCTCGCAGTATTAGTAAATTTAACGGGTATAATTAATACCTGAGTTCCGAAATGGATTGTTACCGAAGGTTTTGATTTTCATGAAAAATGTCATAAATAAAGTGTTTGTCTTTTTTGCTGCTTGCCTGCTGGTTACCCCGGTGGTGGCAGAAAATATTGATTTAGAAACGGCCAGAAAAAATATTTCGAAGAATTTTGGCGGTATTAGTGCAAAAAATATTTTTCCATCACCGATTCCCGGTTTGTACCAGGTTTCTATGCCACCGCGTTTTTTTTATGCCAGTGCAGATGGCCGTTATTTTGTAAAAGGGGATTTAATCGACCTGGTGTCGCAGCAAAATGTTTCCCTTGCACCTCGTAAGAAGTCAGTATCGACCGCGGTTGAAGCACTGGGTGAAAAGTCGATGATTGTTTTTGGTAAAGATACCTTAAAACATACCATAACCGTGTTTACCGATATTGATTGTGGCTACTGCCGTAAATTACATAATGAAATTAAAAAATACAATGAACATGGCATACGTGTGCGCTACCTGGCGTATCCAAGGGCAGGTGTAGGTTCAGCTGCTTATAAAAAAGCAGAAGCGGTATGGTGTAGTAAGGATAAAGCTGCTGCGATGACCACATCGAAAAGTGGTGGCCAGGTGAAAGCGAAAACCTGTGATAACCCGGTCGCTAAGCATTATAAGCTGGGTGAAGATATCGGTATTCGTGGCACACCAGCAATCGTGTTAAGCGATGGTACGGTAGTACCGGGCTATATTCCGGCTAAACGTTTAAGCGATGGTTTAAACCAGTTAACCAGATAAAAATTCAACGCCGGTTTTTTACCGGTGTTTTTCCTTTTAATGATTTTGTTGAAACTTTTTTAGTCATAAATTAAAACGTATATTCCTCTTCTATAGCGGTAAATAATAGCTTGGCTTGTACTTGATAGTCAGGCCATAAAAGCTGCACACCATTTTTATATAATTGCATTTGCTGTTGATATGTCCGGGCGATAGTGTTGATGTTGTCTTTATTGACATAAGGGTGTGTTTTATAGTCAATGATAATAGCGGTGTTTTCATTAATAACGATGCGATCGATAATGCCATAAACCTGTTTTCCATTGTCTTTGAATTGTAGTGGAACCTCGTTAAAAAAATCCTGGTAACAGGATGAGTCAAAATAATTTGAAAAGCGTTTGTTATTTATAATGCCCTGACATTCTTGCCACCACTCTTCGAGTTTTGAATTTTCTATGTTTTTGATATCGCTACTGTAAAATTGAGATAAGGTTTTTCCTGGTGAGCGTGATAAGGTATTAAGCATTTGATGCATAATTGTGCCGCGCAGCGTATTAGTTTCGTCGGCTTCAGTGTCGGCTTTTAATGTGCTGGATAGTGAACTGGGTGAAATATCCAGTTGATTAGAGTTTACTGTAACCGGCAGTGAAAGTGATTTATCGATGATTACGCGTTTTATTGGTTTACTTTCAGATTTTTCGCTTACTATTTCTTCTGTTCCCATTTTTTCTAAAATGACCGGGGTTGAGCTGTCTTTACTACCAAGTTCAAAAGCCGAACATATTTTTCCATACCAGCCATGATCCTTGCTATTAGGCTCACTGGCACTGATGTATAAGAATTGTTTAGCCCGGGTTAGTGCAACGTAAAGTAAGTTTACATTTTCTCTTTGCTCAAAGAATTCCTGTTCTTTAATGCAATTTTTACTGAACTCATCCAGGTTGCTTTTTGCTGCGGTTAATAAAAAATAATCAGGCCGATCTTTTTCTGCGGGCCAGTCTATCAATGTCGAGTAAGCTTTTTTGTTGGTTGGGCTGCCGGCACTATCAACAAGAAAAATAACCGGTGCTTCGAGTCCCTTGGCGGCATGTACGCTGAGTATTTGTACTCTTTGTTCTGTTTCATCAGTAGCAGGAGTAACAGGTTCATCCGGTGCTTCATTTTCCATTTGCCGTAATTCGTTTAGCCAGGAAGAAAAACGACTTAGACTGGGATATCGCCCACTGTCCATTTCCAGTGCCAGTTCTAAAAAACGGTTTAAATTCGCAACAACACGTTGACTTAAATGTGCAGGAAAGGCGGCGACATAGCGAGCCAGCACGTTTGCTTCACTATATATTTTATCCAGCAAGTCATGCACCGGTAACTTACTGGCATCTTCTTGCCATTGAGTTAATAATTGATATGCACGAGGTAAAGATTTATGAGTTGGGTTTAGTTGCACATATTTTTCAAGACGTTCTAACCAGCTACCCTTTGAAATTTGTTTTATGGCAATTAGATCTTGATTAGAGGCTGAAAATAAAGGTGAACGTAATATCCCCGCTAATGACAAGTTATCGAATGGCAGGATTAGCCATTGTAAAAGGTCTAACATGTCATTAACTTCAAGACTTTCAAGTAACGTGCCACGGTCAGCACCGATATAGGGAATGCCATTTTCTCTCAGGGCACGTTCATAATCGGCAACATGAGTACGATTTCTGAGTAAAATAATAATATCATTGTAGTTTACTGCTTTATTTCCTTCTTTAGTCGTCACGCTTATTTTATTATTTATAAGTTCTTTGATTTTTTTAGCAACGACTACACCTTC
>CAMYJG010000047.1:21358-36254 GCA_947258695.1 uncultured Ectothiorhodospiraceae bacterium
GGGTTCATCAGGGAAACAGGAGTTTCTGTTTCTTCTTGTTCAATGACTTCTTTAAGTGACAACGGTAGTAAAGTAACCGAACCCGGGAGTTCTTTACGATGGGTGTCGTGTTCAGGAAAGTCAGGCAGCAATTCTATAAATTGTTCTTGCGTAAATACTTTGTTGATAAAGTTAATCACAGCAGCACTTGAACGCCATGAATGACTAAGTGAGCAGGTTGCGGCATTAAGGTTCTGACTTAGCCACTTTTCAGCCGCATTAAATAAACGTGGCTCTGCACGACGGAAGCGATAGATAGATTGTTTTGCATCACCGACAATAAATACGCTACGTTGCCGCTCATCCTCACTTGCCGCAATCTCTTGCAATAAGGGTAAAAGTAATCGCCATTGAGTCGGATTAGTATCCTGGAATTCATCAACTAAAAGGTGTTCGATACGTTGATCTAGTTTGTATTGAACCCATAATGCATTATTGCTTTTATTTAAAAGAAGATAGGTTTGCCACTCCAGGTCGTTAAAGTCGAGTGTGCGTTGTTCTTGCTTTAATTTTTGAAACTGGTCTAAATAATGTTGTCCTGCCAGGTACCAGGCCGAGCTGGTTTCAAATATTCTGATTGCTGCCAACTGGGAATTAATATTGATTAATTTATCACTTAAGTGATGATGAAGTTCAAGAAAACGTGCTTGTCCTTGCATCCCCATGCTTTTTTCCTGGGCAGCGGTTTCTTTTCTTTTTCGTGCCTCACCTGACTGCGTTAAAAAACATTCCTTAAATAAGTTATAACGATTATTAATGTCGTTTGTATCATCAATCACTTGATAAATAAGATCGCTGAAGCCTTGGTTAGTTTTTGTACTGTGTTTACACAGAAGAATATGAAACTCATTTAATAATTCCAGGTTTTTTTGATCATTAAATAAATCTTCAATTGGGTTTTTTTCAGGATCAACCTTTAACTGCTTTTTTAATTTGCCTTTTGCATAGCAGACAGGATCGGCTTCATCACGGCTGTAAGCCCACCAATCACTTCGATGCTCGAGGAAGTTTGTTAAAGCCAGTCGTGTATTGAATAATCCGAGCTCTTTAAATAAAAAATGCAGTGCATTCGCCAGCAAGGCATTTTTTTGTTGTTGAGCTTCTGCCATTAAGGCATCCCAGGCTTCATCATAAAGCAGGGCGGTTTTATCTAATAAATCGAATCCAGGTGAGATGTTCGCTTCCATAGGGAAGCGTCGCAGTAGCTCCTGACAAAAAGCATGAAAGGTGGCTGTTTTAACAGGGGCTTCACTCCGTAAAATATTTTCATATAAACTTCGCGACAGCCTGAGTATTTCAGGGCTTTCTTCTAGTTCTAATTCAGTGAGTATTTTTTTTAAGGTTAATTCATCACAGGTCGCCAGTTCAAAGAGGCGCTCAAGCAGGCGGGTTTGCATTTCATTTGCCGCTTTGCGAGTGAAGGTGATTGCCAGGATATTACCGGCCTCAGCGCCACTGAGTAGCAGTCGGACAATCCGGCTTATAAGGAGGTATGTTTTGCCACTGCCTGCAGATGCCTGCACCGTGGTATGACCGGTGAGTTGTTCAGCTAATGTCATGAAATACCTGGTAAATTCTTATTTTTGATTAGTTATTTGTTATTGTGACAGATAGTTTATGTTTGCGCATTAACAGTAATTACTGGCCAAATCGGTGAAATATGCAGTCTGCGACGCGACTAAAGATTACAAAATACACCATTTCGTGAGGGAGATCATATATTCAAACAAAAACGCTTGTTTGACTGTTTCAGGCTGTTACTCTGGCCCCAGTTCCGAAACAAACATGTTAACCCCCCCAAATAAACATCAGAGTAGAGGACAGAACACAGGGAAAAGTGTGGCAGGCTGGAGCGCCTAAAGGATGCAAATAAAGGATTGGTGTGCAGAAGCAAGGCAGCTGAAAATAAATGTTAAAACGCGAATCTGCTCGTAACAGTAACAGGCAGGATCAGCCTGAAAGGAATTAAACTTGGCGACCATTTGGTCGCCTATTTTTTTGCCTGTTTAAAAATTTTTATTCAACGCCATTATCCCAGGCTTGCTTACGGCATAACCTGCTGATATTGCAATATTTGCAAGTCGTTTCATCACCCCACGCGGTGAGTTCTTTTCCGGATAGCATTTCATCGATAAGTTGTGACAAGCGGTCGCCGATTTGATGACTGATGTTATCGAGTTCGTCGCCTGACAATTGTGCGCCGCTTTTAACTTTATTGTTTAATGTAAGATAAGCGACCTGGCTAACCGGCTGATTCAGTTCTGCTTCAGCCAATAGGGCATAAAAAGGTAGCTGAACCGCTTCACCTTGCTCAATCTCTGCGATGCTGGCAGATGTTCCTGTTTTATAATCAATCACACTTAAACCGCTTTCATTTTTATCCAGCCTGTCGAGCCTGCCATTAAGTTCAAGATTATCCTGCCAACTGACATTGCTTTTTAGTTCCGCTTTATGAAACTGCCATTGTTTCGAATGTCGAATTTGCCAGTTGATATAATCAGGAATAAGTTTCAGCCATTGTGTAAGCCAGCCACTATGTTCAAAGTTATCTTTAATATCATGAGCGAAGACCTGTTGTGAAATTTCTTCTAAGCATGTGACAGCTGCATCACGATTTGTTTCATTGATTTTTTCTTTAAAAGGTCCCGGATATTTTTCAATGTTATGGTGAAAGGCTTCGAGACATCGGTGTACACGTTCACCATAATCACTTTTCGATAAAGCTTCCTGTACTTCTTCGCTGGTGGATAAATTTAAACCCCGGCTAGCGAAAAACTGGTAAGGACAGTTCATTAAGGTCTGGTAACTACTTGGAGAATAACGTCTTGGAACTAATTCACCAGGTAAAGACGGTTTTGCCTGCGTGGTTTTATCGGGTAGGGAATCATCTGTGCAGCGTATAACAAATGAATCTGCATGTGCGGATAACGCTTTAAGCTCATTATCTTCTAATGAATCAGAATAGGCTTGTTGGTACATACGCTGAATGATATCTAACCACGGACTGAGCGGTACCTCTTCACCGTTTTCTTCATTGTTGGCGGTAATCAATATCTCGGGTGATGCTTCTAACAAGCGTCGAAAATGATGAAAGCGATCAGTGAGTACTTCATGGTTTGTTGCTAAGTTAAGTTGATGCCGCACAGCGTTATTAAAGAAAGGCGTGATCGTTGTTTTCCCTGGTAAATGCTCATGTTCAGCACTGGCAATAATTAATGCATCAAACTGTTGTAAGCGGCTTTGTGCCAGTCCCATTAACGTAACAGGGCTTCCGCTTCTTTCCGGAGAAAAAACAAATTTTTCTAAACTACGTCCAAGCCAGGTTCTAAAATCGGACCACCGAAAATCTAAATGATACTGGCTTGCGCTGTGTTTTAACGTTTCCAGCATTTCTATAATACGAATGCCCGCAGCATCTTGTTGTAACAAGGTTGTCATTCCGAGCGTGTTAAGACTTGAAGACAATGCATCGATAAATTTAATTGCCGGGTGTGACTCTTTTAACAGGGGCTTTAATAAGTCATGGGCTGACTCAAAGGTCTCCAGAATATGGATGAGTGTGGAACTGATCTCGGATGACCATTGCAGTTTTTCTGCACGAAAGTGGATACTGTTTTTATACGAGTTTATATTTCTGGCCACATTTTCATGCCGGATAATATCGTGTTCAAGCCGGTAGGTGGCATGTTTGACTTGTTGTGAATCGAGTTGAGAAAAAACAAACGGTGATTTAAGTAAGTCGAGCAGGGGTTGATGTGAAAAATCTTCTTCAACACACTCTAACCAGCGTTCTAAAACCGCACCTGCACGGGTCGTCGATAAAGCCCAGCCCGCTAAGTCCTGTAAATTAATATCGGATCGTTCCAGTAATGCACGAACCCGGCGAGCCAGTCGCCTGTTTTCCGTTACGATGCCAATATTATTTTTTCCACTAAGCAACCAGCGTCTTACCTGTAACTCAACCGCATGTGCCTGTTCTTCATGACCTTTGCAAAGTAATAATTTTAGCCGGCTGTTAATATCACTATTTTCTATTTTAGATAATTCAGCCGCCCGCTCGATAAACGGTTTATGTTTGTGCTGGTAACAGCTATTAATGAACTGGGTGTAACCGTTATTCGTTTCACTTTTTAAATTATATTCAAAGCTATGTAACAGCTTAACGACCGGTGTATCTGGATGATATTCATCGGCAGTGGGTTCAAGTTGTGTTAGCTGGCCGTGCAGATACAACATGCAACGTTGTTTTTGTATGAGTTGCTTAACCCAGTTTTGTTCTGCAATGGTAAACTGATGATAGCCTGCGATATACAGGGTATGTTTATTATGTTGAATGTCCGCCTGTAAGCCAAGTAAGTAGGCAGCTTCGCTATCAAAAGCTGTTTCAGCATTCAGCTGGGTGTGCCAGGCCTTCCATAGAGTGTGTACCAGGGTTGCTTCATGCCCAAGTGAAGAAAACTGTTCTGCTGCTATGCCATACGCATCAGCTATTTGCTTTTCAAAACTATCATAGTCTTCAGGTAGCGTGTTTTGGTTTGAGGTAAGTTGATCGAAAAGTTTGAGTAAGTCATCGGTTAAATGCCACGGACTACCACTGCCCAGCAAGTTTTGATGTTGAGTTAGCGCATCAAATAAAATAAGTTCACGTTGATGCTGGCTATAAACGTTATGGGATTCAGCTTGTGATTGTTTAAATTGAATAGAGGCCCAGTCACGTAAACTATAAATTTGCGGGCAGAGTATCGCCGGGTGGCCTAGTTGCTCTGCCTGCTGCTGCAATAAGTGACGTAAACGTTTTGCGGCATGGGCTTCGGCCAACAGTACAACGGCTGACGTTAGATCTGGTAGCTTGCTGGCATGGTCTTCAAGTAAATGTTGTGCGAGTAAGGCGAGAGGGTCATCACCATAGGGGCTAAGGTTTATGCTCTCTCGGTGCATGAATGATGAGCTTGGCTATTAACGCTCAAGTAATTTAAGTTTATCGGGTTTGCCGTCCCAATCAGCAGCATCGGCAGGTGGATCGACCTGTTCTGTTAGTACCGGCCATTCGCGCGATAGTTCTTCGTTTAGCTCAGTAAAACTTTCCATGCCATCGGGTAGCTCATCTTCGGCAAAAATGGCTTCAGCCGGACATTCCGGTTCACATAATGTGCAGTCAATGCATTCATCTGGATCAATAACCATGAAATTGGGACCAATATGAAAACAATCGACAGGACAGACTTCCACGCAGTCAGTGTATAAACACTTGATGCAATTTTCGGTTACTACGTAGGTCATTTATGACTCCTGAAAAATGACGACTAAAAAATACTGGCGCTATGATAAAGCAAAATTCAGCTAAATTCGACTCACAGTAGTTTTTTAAGTTGGTAGATCAGATCCAGTGCGGCTCGTGGCGATAGCTCATCGGGCTGGGTATCTTTAAGTATCGCTGCCAGTGGGCTTTCTTTGTCTGCCTCGGTTGCAACTGGTGAATTTTTAACCACTTCTTGCCGATTTTCATCACCGAGATTATTTTCTAATTGTTGTAGTTTTTGTTTCGCCCGGTTAACCACCTCACGTGGCACACCGGCTAAGGATGCAACCTGTAAACCATAGCTTTTATTAACGGTGCCTGGTTTTACCTTGTGTAAAAAGACCAGGGAATCACCATGTTCCACGGCGTCGAGGTGAACATTCATGCAACCTGTAAGATCATCCGCTAAGCGGGTTAATTCAAAATAATGGGTTGCAAACAACGTCAATGCTTTCACATTGAGAGCAATATGCTCGGCGCATGCCCAGGCCAGGGACAAGCCGTCATAAGTGCTGGTACCACGACCAATTTCATCCAGAAGCACAAGGGAATGAGCGGTAGCGTTATGTAAAATGTTTGCCGTTTCTGTCATTTCCACCATAAAGGTTGAACGGCCACTGGCCAGGTCATCCGAGGCACCGATACGGGTAAATATGCGATCAATCAGGCCAATTTCAGCACTGTCAGCCGGCACAAAACAGCCAATGTGTGCCATCAAAACAATTAAGGCGGTTTGCCGCATATAAGTTGATTTACCGCCCATGTTGGGACCGGTAATTAAATGCAGGTGTTGTTGCGCTGAAAGTGAAATGTTATTCGGAGTGAAAGGATCTTGCTGTACTTTTTCAATAACAGGATGACGGCCATTTTCAATATTTATTTTTGTTTCTTTGACGAGTTTAGGGCGCACATAGTTTAATAAGTCTGCCCGCTCTGCTAGGTTATGTAATACATCGAGTTCTGACAAACCTTGCGCGCAATTTTGCAAGGAGATGAGTGACAAGCCGAGTTTATCAAGTAACTTATTATATAAACTTTTTTCTCGTGCCAGGGCACGTTCGTTGGCACTTAAGACTTTATCTTCAAGCGCTTTTAATTCAGGCGTAATAAAACGTTCCGCCGCTTTTAAGGTTTGCCGGCGTTGGTAATGTTCGGGCACAACATCGGAGTGCAGTCGGCTGATTTCAATATAGTATCCGTGCACACGGTTATAACCAACTTTTAAACCAGTAATGCCGGTTTTTTCTTTTTCTTTAGCTTCGAGTTCAGCAAGAATACTGCCGGCATTTTCTTGCAGGCTGCGTAACTCATCGAGTTCTTTATCATAACCACTGGCAATGACACCTCCGTCACGAATTAATAGCGGTGGTGTTTCGATGATCGCTTTATCCAGTAATGAAAGTGTTTTTGGATGCTCACTAATCTTTTCACTCAAGTGTTTTATATGAACACATTTATGTAAGCTTAAACGTTTTTGTAACTCGGGAAGTTGTGCCAGTGAATTTCTTAACAGAGCAAGATCGCGAGGCCGGGCAGACTTTAATGCGATACGGGTAAGAATACGTTCTATATCACCGATGCCGCGTAAGACTTCATTCAAGCCAACATAGGATTGTGATTCAATAATTGATTCAATCGATTCCTGACGTTGGTTTAAGATTACATGGTCACGCAAAGGTTGATGTATCCAACGGTTGAGTAAACGACTGCCCATCGGTGTGGCGGTGCGATCTAAAATGGCACTTAAGGTATTTTGTTGGTGTCCTGAAATGCTGTCACTTAACTCGAGGTTATGTCGAGTAGTCGCATCAAGAATTAAACAGTCTTCACGTGATTCAGTTTGCAAAGACTGAATATGGGGTAACGCAGAACGTTGTGTTTCTTTAACATAAGCAAGTAAGCAGCCGGCTGCCGCTATCGCTAAAGGTAAACTTGCACAGCCAAACCCGGCTAAATCTTTGGTGGCAAATTGTTCACATAACTCTCGTTCAGCAGAGCTGGAATCAAAGTGCCATGGCGCGCGCTGTTTAATACAAGCGGCATAGTGTTGGTAGGGGCTGGCATCAATATCTTCACTAATCAGTAATTCAGCCGGGCGTAAGCGCTGTAGTTCACTAAAGACAGCTTCTTCACCTTCAGATTCGAGTACTGCAAAACGACCACTACTCATATCAAGCATGGCCAGGCCAAATTTATTGTCGGTTGCGGTAGCAAGTGCCACCACCAGGCTTTCTTTACCTTGCTCAAGTAAGGCTTCATCAGTCACCGTTCCAGGTGTGACGATGCGCATCACTTTACGTTCTACCGGTCCTTTTGATGTTGCCGGATCACCAATTTGTTCACAAATGGCAACCGACATGCCTTTTTTGATGAGTCGCGCCAGGTAATTATCCGCCGCGTGGTAAGGCACACCCGCCATGGGGATAGGCTCACCTTTCGATTGGCCACGTGCAGTTAAGGTGATATCCAGTAGTTTTGCGGCTTCTTTTGCATCATCAAAAAATAACTCGTAAAAGTCACCCATACGGTAGAACAGTAGAATATCTGGGTGTTCTGCTTTAATGCGCAGATATTGCTGCATCATTGGCGTGTGTTGTGAAGGTTTATTTTTCACCGCGTCTACTTTGTTCATTGCGTAAGTGTATAATAATTATAAGTTTTTATATATTGATTATATCATTATCAGTAGTGTCTTATTTACTTATAAATTAACCAGGCAATACTTTATCTCGTTAATAATATAACCTGTTAAACCTGCCAGAACTTTAAATAAATCCTTGTTTTCTATATAATATACTGAATTTCCATACGTCCCATACGTCCCATACGTCCCATACGTCCCATACGTCCCATACGTCCCATACGTCCCATACGTCCCATACTAAAAGGGTCATTTTGAAGACGAAATAATAATTTAAGTTGTTTACTTACTCTGTCACGGAAAAATGCTTAAAAAAGAAATACATTTAAATGAAAAGTACTGGAAGCATAAACGGTTATTTCAAACAAAATCTAAAATTCCCATTCAGCGTATGAGTCTTCTTTTTTCCATTCTTCTCGTTTTTATGATTAGCGGGTGGTTGTTGTAATGATCTTTTTTGAATCATGCTAATACAGAATTTATATTGAAGGAATAATAATGAGTGCTAAGCAAAAAGAACAAGACTACGGTAATGATCCTCTTACGATTCGTGAGTCAGGTAAATACCAGGAGGAATATGTACACTCGTTTGTTGATAAGTGGGACGAGTTAATTGACTGGGATGGTCGAACCAAAGCTGAAGGTGAGTTTTTCATTGAAAAATTACGTGAACATGGCGTAAAAAAAGTTCTCGATGTCGCAACAGGAACCGGATTTCATTCAGTTCAGCTATTACGTGCCGGTTTTGAAGTTACGAGTGTTGATGGCAGTCCTGTCATGTTGGCAAAGGCGTTCGAGAATGCACGTAAACGTGGCTATATTCTGCGTACGGTTCAGGCAGACTGGCGTTACCTAAACCGTAGTGTGCATGATTTATACGATGCGGTCGTATGTTTAGGCAACTCATTCACACACTTGCATGATGAAAACGATCGTCGTAAGGCGTTAGCGGAGTATTATGCTACCTTACGCCATGATGGGATTTTGATTCTTGATCAACGTAACTATGATGCCATTCTGGATAAGCAAATTGAACCAACACATAACTATTATTACTGTGGTGATGATGTTTCAGCCACTCCTGAACATGTTGATGAAAGCTTAGCTCGTTTTCGTTATAATTTTTCAGATGGTTCAGAGTTCCATTTAAACATGTTCCCGTTACGAAAAAATTATGTACAACGCCTGATGAAGGAAGTTGGCTTCCAGCGTGTGACCACCTATGGTGATTTTCAGGAAACTTATCGAAAAAAAGAACCTGACTTTTTTATTCATGTTGCTGAAAAAAAATATATTCAAAAGGACTGATGAATATGAGTAGTCAATATTCTGAAGTGGTTGAAACCGCACGCGATTATTATAACAGTGAAGATGCGGATAACTTTTATTATCATGTCTGGGGTGGTGAGGATATTCACATCGGTCTTTACCAATCCGATTCTGAAGAAATCAAAACAGCATCAAGACGTACCGTTGAACACATGGCTGATATGCTTAAAGCCATCAATGAAAAAAGTCATGTCATAGATTTGGGTTCGGGCTACGGTGGTTCAGCACGTTATTTAGCACAACGTTTTTCTTGTCATGTCACGGCATTAAATTTAAGTGAGACAGAGAACGCACGTAATCAAGATATGAACTGTGCACAAGGCCTGGATAAAAACATCGAGGTGTTGGAGGGCAGTTTTGAACATATCCCCCTCAAACAAAGTGAAGTATTTGATATTGCCTGGTCACAGGATGCCATTTTACATAGCGGGCACCGTGATAAGGTTATGGATGAAGTCGATCGTCTCTTGAAGCCCGGCGGTGAATTTATTTTTACCGATCCGATGCAGGCCGATAATTGCCCGGCTGGCGTATTAAGCCCGGTACTAGATCGAATTCATCTTGATAGCCTGGGTTCTTTTGCTTTTTACCGGCAACAGGCAGAACGCTTAGGTTGGCAGGAAATTGAAGTTGTCGAGCTGACTCATCAATTAGTTAATCACTACACCCGGGTCCGACAAGAACTGGAGAACATTCGCGAACAATTAGTTGGAAAAGTATCCGATGAATATATCGATCGAATGTTAAAAGGATTAGGTCACTGGGTTGATGCCGGTGAAAGCGGTTATTTAGCATGGGGCATTATGCATTTCCGTAAACCCGAATAATTATAAAGATACACTACTGTATGGCCCATAACAGTGATAAGGATTTACTAACGGACTACAAGGTTGGACAGGATAATGTTCAGCTCTATGGAATGGATTTACATAATCCCGTTTTTTTCATCAGTGCCTTACTAATTCTCGTCTTTGTCATCGCAACGATGATGTTTCCCGAGCAAGCCAATGTTTCCCTTGGCGCGAGCAAGAGTTGGGTCATTAAACATTTCGACTGGTTTTTTATGTTAGGCGGCAATGTGTTTTTATTGTTCTGCCTGCTGATGATATTTTTACCCGTCGGTGAGGTCAGGTTAGGCGGTAAAGAAGCCACTGCAGAATTTTCATTACTCTCCTGGTTTGCCATGTTGTTCGCAGCGGGTATGGGGATTGGATTGATGTTCTGGAGTGTTGCTGAACCCGTTGCTTATTATACTAACTGGTATGGCACACCACTGAATGTGACACCCAATACGCCGCAAGCTGCCGACGTGGCGATGGGTGCGACCATGTTTCATTGGGGACTTCACCCCTGGGCCATTTATGCAGTAGTCGGATTAGCGCTGGCATTTTTTAGCTATAACAAGGGTTTGCCATTAACCATACGTTCGACCTTTTATCCTATCTTAGGTGAGCGTGTTTGGGGCATAACCGGCAATGTTATTGATATTCTTGCCGTACTAGCCACTATTTTTGGCTTGGCTACCTCACTAGGACTTGGCGCGCAACAAGCCGCTTCAGGTCTTGAGTTCTTATTTAATATTCAGAACGGTTTGAACGTTCAACTTGCTATCATTATCGGGGTTACCTTGATTGCGATCTTATCGGTCATTCGGGGGATTGATGGTGGTGTTAAGTTATTAAGCAATATCAATATGCTGTTGGCATTAGTCTTGTTACTGTTTGTGATCTTTGCAGGTCCTACCATTGAAATACTTTCATCAATCTTAACCACATCGGGAAATTACCTGGCTAATATTATTCCGCTAAGTAATTGGGTCGGTCGTGAAGATGAAAGCTGGTTCCATGGTTGGACTGTTTTTTATTGGGCATGGTGGATATCCTGGTCACCTTTTGTCGGCATGTTTATCGCCCGTATCTCACGTGGTCGCACAGTGCGAGAATTTATTATTGCCGTGTTACTGGTGCCAACCATGATCACTATCATCTGGATGGCCGCATTTGGTGGTTCTGCTTTGGAACAGGTGCAAAGTCAAACCGGGCAACTTAGTCAGGGTATTGGTGAAGTTTCATTGGCCATGTTTCAAATGTTCGACAATCTACCACTGACAGAAATAATTTCATTTATCGGCATCGTATTGGTCCTAGTATTTTTTATTACCTCATCGGATTCTGGTTCATTAGTGATTGACAGTATTACGGCCGGAGGCAAGTTAAACGCACCTGTACCGCAACGGATCTTTTGGGCAACCGTAGAAGGACTGATTGCTGGTGCCTTATTGTTTGTTGGTGGGACTCAAGCGCTCAAAGCTTTACAGGCGGGCGCCATCGCTACGGGTTTACCCTTTACCCTGGTGTTGTTAGTAATGTGTTTTAGTCTTTATAAAGGTTTACGCCAGGAACATATTTTTTTTCATCGCCAGTAAAAATGTGGTTGCGGATAAGGCGTAGTAGGCGAACATTAAAAAGCACGAATTTTTGAATCTTGAAACAGAGTAAATTGTCAGTCACTTTTACCTTATTACTTTATATACCCGTACTATAAGTGTATCGTGAATTAATGTTCAGGGCATGGAAAACATCACAAAAGCTTGCAGGAAAGGGGATCATCCCATAAAGTTATGCTAGCTATTAATATTTAAAGGGGATGTTAATGACGAGAGAATATGATGAAAAGCGGGATTTCATTCGTATTGATATCGACTGTGATATTGAATTTAAAAAGGTGGATTCATCAGAAGATGTATTAATTGGGAAAGTCGCTAATCTCAGTGGCCGAGGCATGATGTTCATTAGTGAGGTCGAGCTGGAAAAAGACATTACCCTGGAAATAAATATTAAACCTTCAAATATTTTAACCCCTGCCTTACATGCCAATGTAAAAGTTGTTAGGGTCATTAAACAGCGACATGCTGATGGCTATGAAATTGGAGCAGTTATCAAAGAAATATATGATGATTAAACTTTATAGTTAAGTCGATTGACTAATTCAGCTCCATTTGTAAACAATTTATTCTTTTCTATTTGCTGATAAAGCAACACCCCACTTTTATCTGCAACCGATGGTGGTTGTATCCAGTTAGATGTTATTTTGAGTGAAAAATTATTTGGATTTGTTTTATTTTTAGATAAGACAAGTAGCGGGTTATTTGTGGGCCGTATTTTTTTTGTTGGTATAGTAAATGTATTGTCATTTTTAAACGAATTAAACTGGTTTTTATTCGGCTGAAATGAATGAAAATTTTTATTGCTAGAGCTGTTCCTACTAAGCTTGTTTAGTGAGGAAAAATTTGAAAAAGGCGTTATTCGTATATCCACATCAACTTCCGTAATTTGTGATTAATCACTATCAGTGCATGTAGTTATGTTTTAGAGTATAAATAAGGATAAATCTACTTAAGACTCAAAAATGAATGAAGCAAATCTAACAATAATTGTAGAGCAACTTGCTGATGTGTTACTTAAAAATAACAAGCGAGTCGCGGTTGCTGAATCTTGCACCGGGGGCTGGGTGGCAAAATGTTTAACCGATTTGGCAGGCAGTTCGGATTGGTTTGAGCGTGGTTTTGTGACTTATTCAAACCAGGCAAAACAGGAAATGTTAGGTGTTTCAGAATCAACACTGGAAAACCACGGTGCTGTTAGCGAAAAAACGGTTATTGAGATGGCCGCCGGTGTGTTAAAGCATAGCCACGCTGATTATAGTTTATCTATCAGTGGCATTGCCGGGCCGGGTGGTGGCTCTGAAGAAAAACCGGTGGGTTTAGTCTGGTTTGCTTTTGCAGGTAATGACAACGCGATATTTTCCATACAACAAAACTTTAGCGGTGATCGTAATGCTGTGCGAGAGCAAGCCGTATTATATGCATTAACTGAGTTAACGCGTTTTATTGAACAGTGAGCCAACAAGTTCAAACTCAAAACAAACGCCTTTTTCTTGCTTTGTGGCCAGAAGAGACTGTTGTCAGGAAAATTAAACAGCACGCAATAAAACATTTCTCTGCCTGTCAGGGGCGGGTTTTAGATAAGCATAACTGGCATATTACATTAGCTTATTTTGGCGCGTCCGATGCAACAACACAGGCTTGTATAGAAAAGCAGGTTGCAAAAATTAAAGCGCAAGCGTTCGAGTTATCTTTATCGCAGTGTGGCTTCTGGAAAAAGCCGGCGGTGGCATGGATAGCCCCTGCAGTCATTCCTGCTGAATTAATGCAACTTGCGCTTGATGTTCAACAGAGCCTGGTTGCTTGTGGCTATAAACCTGAAGAACGTGCTTATCAACCTCATGTCACATTAGTAAGAAAAGCAAAACGAGTGCCGGCAGTGAAAGAGATTCAGGCTATTGCATGGCGAGTAACAAGTTTTTGCCTGGTTGAATCAAAAACCTATCCACAAGGTGCAGAGTATAAAGTGATAAAAGAATATATTTTTAGCCACGAAGAGCACTAAGGACACGAAGGAAAAGCAATTAAAAATTTTAACCACGGGGTGCACAGGGCTCACTGGGAAATAATTTTTAAGACATTTTAAATAAACATTTTTTTAGGTTTCCCTGTGCTCCCCGTGTCCCCAGTGGTTTATTCTCTTATCTTTATGATCTTCTCCTTGTCCTTTGTGCCCTTCGTGGCAAACAGCTTTTATAAAAATGCCCAGCCAGCAAAGGGTTCTATTTCATCTCGATTCATAACAACTAACTGGTACGCATTTGGGTTAAGAGAGTGCTCTTCTGTGGTATCAACGGAGAGTCGTTGTAAAACATAGCCCAGTAAAGCTCGGCGCACGGTAAACTCAATAACATCATCCATTGCGGCGTAATCTGTCATCAGGATCTGACGCTTTTCATCACTTAGTTTAGGATGCGGGGTGAGCTGTAAATCGATCGGCTCCATCCAGTCGTCATCATACTCCGGGTTTGATTCGGCTTTTTCTGTTAATTGTTGTGCTTGTTGAAAACGCGATAAAACAAAGTCTCGGAAGTCATAGGTATCTTCGCTATAGGCACGCACATGCCAGCGTAACCCGGTATTGACCAGTGAATGGGGCTCAATAATACGGGCTTCACTGCTATCTCGATCCGATAAAGAGCTATACACCACGCTCAACCTGGTTTTTTGTTTAATGGCTCGAATCACCTGTGCCAGTATCTCTTTGCCAGGCAAGCGTTGTGGTAAAGGTAATTGCTCGGTATTCACACCGTATAACAAGTTTTGTTCTTTACTCTCACCAACAAAGGGCAGGTTAGCCGCAATCATGGGCAATACTTGCTGCGGCTCTAAATCGGTAAATATTTCTTCAAACGTCGTACTGGGCACAAAACCAAATACATTGTGCTTGTAGAGCAGGTTGTCAGGCGCGATTTGGCCGTAGAACTTCAGATCTTTAGTGGCAGCCGCATCAGATATACCAAATGCTTTCGCTACGTCGCTGCGAGTCACCACACCGGTGTAATACGCCATTAATTCGATATATTGCAGGCGCTGCTGGGTTGCTCGCTTTATCCCGTTTACGGATTGATCTACTGCCACAAACTACTCCAAGTGTTGTTATTAATAACCTTATTATTATACATGCTATAAAAAACGATCTCAT
>CAMYJG010000048.1 GCA_947258695.1 uncultured Ectothiorhodospiraceae bacterium
TTCTGTTAGAGCTAATATTCGAATTGATATGTTTTTGATTTATCCTTGGTTGTTATTTATCACTATATATTCAATTATTTCAGCATTTCGTTTAAAAAACATAAAACAAAATGATAAAAAGCCTAACAACTAAATTAAGTCATTCGCTTCACTCATTTGGACAACCAAAAGCCGTGCTCTGCACGTTTTTAGTTGCAACTTATTTAAGTCGTTAAGCCTCATAAAAGTCATTCATATGTCAACGTAGAGTAAGTAATATTATGAAAAATAATTCACCTTTACCAGAAGACAAAAAATTAACCGCTGTAGTTAGAGTTGAACCTGGATGTCTCGGACCGGATGGCAGCGACCATATTGTAGAATTTTGTAGCGTCGCACAAATAGAGTTTGAACAAATTGATTCAGATTTCGTAAAATGGGAAATTATACCTCGGTTTGAAAAATCATTACCGGAAATTCAGTACAAAGCAACCAACAAAATGTTAACACATGATCAAGCCATAAAATATCTAAAGTTTTTTGACAAAAAACTAGATGAATTTGAAGAACATGTGAATGAGGTACTCGCCACTCTAATTGACCAGCATCTGGGACACTGAAAAATTATCTATCATATAAATACACCAACGCCTAACAAGGAACTCCAGTTTATTCACAAAACGGTGCTTCGATTGCTTTTGGTGTCAACTGAGCTAAATCGTGAGGTAAATTAACATATGAAACCATTATCTAAAGGACTCAAAAAAATCCTTGTTTTTACTGCTCTCGTTTCTGTAATTTCAATTGGTTATTATATCTATGCCCTTTTTGTATATGCACCAGTGGAAGAAAACGAAACATTTTTATCTGAAATAGGTGAAGGTTTTGGAGAAATCGGCCTGTGGCTACTTTTATTTATTTACGCCCGAACCTTAATAAAGCTCTTGCTTGGCAAAGGTGCCATGTCAAAAAGAATATTACCGGAGTATTCTCCACCTATAGATCCGAAACAATTTAATAAATTAATACACTACCTGGATAGAACCCACATCTATTTTGGCATTTGTGCAGTAGCAATTATACTTTTACACATAGTACTGATGGGTATACCAATGAATATACTGTTTTTCCCTGCAGTATTAATTTTAGTCATTTGGCAGGGATTATTTGGTATGTTTATCAGCTGGAAATACTCGCCAAAAGAACTTAAAAAGTTCTCATATTTAGTTCACGCTCAGTTATTTACAGGGATAATGATTGGTATTTTTGCTTACTTGGGTCATCTTTTAATCGATGATTAGTTATAAAATAATTCATACAAACCTTTTAACTAAGCAGTTTTTGTTAGGCCTGACGGCACATCAAAAAGATGCGCTTTACATTTTTGAAACCCTTTAACTCAATTATTAAGTATATTGAACCATCTACCTAAGGGGTATAAGATAATAAACATTCCGACAATTCTATTTTCGATAATTTCTATTCTGTTAACAATGACAGGAATTGGATTTATAGCAATTTACATTTGGGAAGCTATTATTGTACGTATCGGTGAGCCCGATCAGTCATTAATATTCTGGTATCTGCCTATTTTATTTATCGGTATTTTTAGCCTTAAGGCAGGTCTTGTTTTATTTTTTAAAAATTATAATAAAGTGAAAAAATAACAGCTTTTGGCCTCTTGATTAGACTTAAGATACATAAACAGGGACGAATATGAGCGCTAATTATACCCGAGAGATTATTGTTTCAAACACACCTGCAAACGCTTACCAGGCATTAACCACTGCTTTTGATAAGTGGTGGACAACTAGCTGTAATACAATTTCCGAAACGGGTGATAAAATCACATTTCGGTTTGGATCAACCTATTGGGTAATGCGTGTAAACAGCCTGGTTCCTGACAATTCTGTCGAATTAGAATGTATCGAAGCCCATCATGAACACGAAGGTTTATCGACATCAATTGCTAATGAGTGGGAAGGAACTAAACTGAAATGGACCATCCAAAAAATGGGCGATAAAACCAGGATAGTATTAGTTCACGATGGCCTCGTACCCTCGTTGAATTGTTTCGAAGTATGTGAACAGGGATGGGACTATTTTTTTGTAAACAGCTTGAAGCAACATCTCGACAGCGGGAAAGGAATGCCATTTGAAATTCAAAAATAAACCCGTAGCCTATAAAGCATCACTCTATTCTTTTTTACTTTTTATTATATTAGTAATTATTGCTATACCTATCAGTAAATACATATCAAATTATTTTGTGGGCTGGGCCGGTCTGCTAGCCTTTACTGTTTCAGGTATTGCTTTTATAAGCTTTATATACATTGCATGCCTGATATCTTTTGTTGCCGGGGTAAAAATTGTTGCCGAGCTAAAACATTCACTATTATGGATTATTCCACAGGGATTGTTTTTACTTGCATCGATAATTTATTTACTTCTATATTTAACCGACATAGTGTAATAACATCATAAATTCTTTTTAACATTACATTGCAATAAAACATATTGGAATAATCATGAAAAACATCCTTTTGTTATCTTTTTTATTAACACTATTAAGTGCGTGTTCTGCAGAGGTGGGCAGCAAAGAATGGTGCGAAGAACTTTCAGAACAAGACAAAGGCGAGTGGACGGCTAATGAAATAAAAGATTACGCAAAACACTGTTTATTTAAATAATAGACAGTGCTTGTACTTTTTAGACTAGTTAATAATACCTGAAAAAATGTCTACTTTATTTTTTCAGGTTAGCAAAAGCTTGGGCCATGGCATTATTTGCGGTCGGGGCATTTTTTTGATGGCGTTGATTGGTTTTATTTATTTTATTTGACTGTGACTTTTTATTGCTACTCTCTTTTGTTTTAACTGTTTTCTTTTCAACTTCTTCAGTTAAACGCATCGATAAGGCAATCCGGTTACGTTTAATGTCAACATCCATGACTTTAACTTTAACCACTTCAGCGGTTTTAACCACATCATGTGGATCTTTAACAAAACTGTCTGATAGAACAGAGATGTGTACCAAGCCATCCTGATGTACACCGATATCCACAAAAGCACCAAAGTTAGTGACATTGGTTATAACGCCTTCCAGGATCATGCCTTGCTTTAAGTCGCTGACTTTTTCAACGCCGTCTTTAAACCTGGCTGTTTTAAACTCGGGGCGGGGATCACGACCCGGTTTTTCAAGCTCTTTTATAATATCGCGAACAGTTGGCTCGCCAAAGCCTTCCATGGTGTAATCATTTGCTGCCAGTGACGACAAGAATGATTTATCACCAATCACCTGGTTCATTTCACGCTGATTCTTTTCTAAAATGTTTTTAACCACCGGGTAGGCTTCAGGATGCACGGATGAGGCATCTAACGGGTTATCCCCTCCCGATATTTTTAAGAAACCTGCCGCTTGTTCAAATACTTTAGGACCTAAACGGGAAACTTTTAGAATTTCATCTCTATTATTAAAGGCACCATTGAGTTCACGATAAGAGACAATGTTCTCTGCCATGCTGTCGGTTAAGCCTGCGACACGTTTTAATAAAGGTGCTGATGCCATGTTTACCTCTACTCCGACCGCATTAACACAATCTTCTACCACGGCTTCTAATTTTCTCGCCAGACGGTTTTGGTTTACATCATGTTGATACTGACCCACGCCAATCGCTTTTGGATCAATTTTTACTAACTCGGCAAGCGGATCTTGTAAACGGCGTGCAATCGAAACTGAACCGCGGAAGGTAACATCAAGATCAGGAAATTCTTTTGCTGCCAGTTCAGAAGCCGAGTATACCGATGCCCCTGCTTCACTCACCACCAGGCTGGTTAATTTTAATTCAGGGTGTTTTTTTATTAACTCGTTGGTTAATTTATCGGTTTCACGCGATGCGGTACCGTTACCAATACTCACCAGCTCGACCTGATGTTTCTTTGCTAGCGCGGCTAATACCGCGATGGATTCATCCCATTGATTTTTAGGTGCATGAGGGTAAATAACCGCTTGATCCACCAGCTTACCAATAGCATCCACCACCACGACTTTGACACCTGTTCGTAAACCTGGATCTAAACCTAAAGTCGGACGAGCACCAGCCGGTGCCGCTAATAATAAGTCACGCATGTTCTCACCAAAAACACGGATCGCTTCATCTTCGGCCGCTTCACGTAAACGCAAGTTAAGCTCTGATTCCAGTTGCATAGAAATTTTTACCCGCCATGCCCAACGCGCACATTCCAATAACCAGTTATCGGCAGCACGTTGTTTTTGTGACAATGAAAAATGCGATGCAACTATGCTGTCACATATCCCCATATCTAAGGGAGATTCAAGATCGTCTTGCATAGGGATAGACAGTTTTATACGCAGGACGCCTTCATTACGTCCACGGAACAAAGCTAAGGCACGATGTGATGGAATTTTATTAATCGCTTCAGAAAACTCAAAATAATCTTTGAATTTTTCGCCCTCTTTTTCTTTACCATCAATGAGTATTGAGGTCAGCTCACCTTTTTCCCAACAGGTATCACGTAGCTCACCAACCAGGTCGGCATTTTCAGCAGCACGCTCAATAAATATTTGCCGGGCGCCGTCTAACACCGCGGTAGTGTCACTAAATCCCGCTTCTTCATTCAAAAAGTTAGCGGCTTCTTCTTCAGGGTTGAGTGTAAAATCTTTGAGAATACGATCGAGTAAAGGTTCAATACCGGCTTCACGGGCAATTTGAGCCTTGGTACGGCGCTTCGGTTTATACGGTGCGTAGAGATCTTCTAAACGGGTCTTGGTATCTGCGGCTAAAATAGATTTTTTTAATTCGTCAGTTAACTTACCCTGTTCAGATATCGTTTTTAATACGGTAGCACGTCGCTCTTCGAGTTCACGTAAATAATTTAATCGTTCTTCCAGGGTACGCAACTGCGAGTCATCCAGCCCACCGGTTACTTCTTTACGATAACGTGAAATAAACGGGACCGTTGAGCCTTCATCGAGCAAGGTAATGGTGGCTTCAACCTGGGATAACTTAACACCAAGCTCATTGGCGATATTTTGTTCAATATTCATGAAAGCGAGTCTTTAATTTTTACGTGGAGATGATTGTGGTTGCGGCAATTCTAGCAAATGCTTATTACAAAACCAGTCTTGTATTTTACTCATTCTTGATTTAGGAATATTAATCGCTCAACTCTTCCCAACGCTCATAGGCATGTTCCAGCTCTTTTTCGATTTCACTTAAACGCATTAAAGTTGAATCAATCACAGATTGCTCAGATTTATAAAAATCTGCTTCTGAAACTTGTTTTTGAATATTTTCTTGCTCTTGTTCAAGTTCTTCGATTTTTGATGGCAGGTTATCCAGCTCACGTTGATCTTTATAACTTTTTTTTGTTTTCGCCTTTTCTTTTTTTATTTCTTTAGCTACTGGAGTTTTTGTTTCTTTCTTCTCCTGCTTTTTTCTTGACTGTCTTAACCAGTCTTCATAGCCACCGATGTATTCATTCACCACACCATCACCTTCAAAGGCCAGGGTACTGGTGACCACGTTATCTAAAAAGGCCCTGTCATGGCTAACTAAAATCATAGTCCCATCATAATTTGATAATAGTTCTTCCAATAGTTCTAATGTTTCAACATCTAAATCATTGGTGGGTTCATCAAGGACTAATAAGTTTGCTGGTTGAATAAACAGACGCGCCAGTAATAAGCGATTTCGCTCACCACCCGATAATGATTTAACCGGCGAACGCACCCGTGCCGGTGGAAATAGAAAATCCTGTAAATAACTCATGACATGACGTGACTTACCGTTAATCGTAATGGTGTCACTACCAAAATTAAGGTTGTCTGCAACTGACTTTTCCGGATCGAGTACCGCACGTTGCTGATCAAAGTAGGCAACCGATAACTTTGTTCCCAGGGTCACTGAACCGGTGTCAGGTTCAAGTTCACCCAGTAACATTTTTAACAAAGTACTTTTACCTACGCCGTTTGGTCCCAGGATACCAATACGATCACCCCGCATGATCTTGGTGGTGAGTGGTTTAATTAATGTTTTACCGTCATAGGACTTGGAAATAGCTTCCGCTTCAATCACGATCTTGCCGGATGCTTCACCGCTTTCTACCTGTAACTTAACATTGCCAACTTTATCGAGCCGTTCAGATCGTTCTTTGCGTAATTGCTGTAAAGCACGTACCCGGCCTTCGTTACGGGTACGCCGTGCTTTAATACCTTGCCTGATCCAGACTTCTTCTTGTGCCAGCTTTTTATCAAACAAGGCATTTTGCTGTTCTTCTATGATGGCGCGCTCTTCCTTATTTTTAAGATAAGTATCGTAGTTACCCGGCCATGAAGTGACTTTGCCTCGATCAAGCTCAACTATGCGTGTGGCTAAATGGCGTAAGAATGTTCGATCATGGGTGATAAATAATACGGCACCGTTAAAATTAAGAAGAAATTCTTCCATCCATTGAATAGCTTCAACATCTAAATGGTTGGTGGGCTCATCCAGTAACAGTAATTCAGGTTCAATCACCAGGGCACGTGCTAGCATAACGCGACGTTTGTAACCACCGGATAATGAGCCCATTAGCACATCTTCCGGTAATTCAAGTTTTGTAATAATCGCGGTAATACGTTGCTCTATATTCCAGCCATCTTTGGCATCGATTTCATCCTGAAGCCGTGCCATCTTACTGTTTAAAGAATCGGAATAATTTGTTTCCATTTCATGTAACACATGATGATACTCAGCAATGACTTTACCAATTTCATCGAGGCCATCGGCAACCACATCATAGACCGTCAGCTCATCAAGTTGAGGAACTTCCTGGGCTAAACATGCCACCCGTAAATCCGGCTTTTTCCATAACCCACCATCATCAAGTTCAGCCACACCTTGCATAACGCGCATTAAGGTTGATTTACCGGCCCCATTGCGGCCAACTAAACAAACGCGTTCGCCGGCATCAACCTGTAAATCGACTTTATCAAGTAAAGGAACGTGGCCGTAGGCCAGGCTGGCTGATTCGAGTTTGATTAATGCCATGTTATGAAAGCTTTCCCAGGGATTTGAAGAGTCGCTAGTCTACACCAGCTGGTTATAATTTTCGCAATATTTGCTTTCATTTTCGTGCCTCTTGTCGATATCGTTTATACTTAATTGAAATATCCATGAGGCGGCAAAATGACAAACTTTAAAAATAACATTGTAGTAATTTTGCTTTTGACGATTAGCTTATTCATAAGCGCTTGCAGTGAAACTGGCGACGAATCTAAAAAAAGCAAAAATGATCATGTCTGGAAACATCAAACCGATGCGCTCGAATCAGCTAAGGATGTGGCAAAAAAACTGGACGACCAGCTAAAGCAACAGCAACAAAATCTTGATGACAACGACTAGCTCGTTATTGAATTTTAATGGGACGATACAGACCTCCTCAACCGAAAGCCTCGCCGTATATTACTGCTGACGGTTATGCCACATTAGATGCCGAACTCAAAGCGTTATGGAAACGTCGGGCGATCGTGGTGAAAATATTGGCTGAAGCCGCAGCCGAAGGGGATCGTTCTGAAAATGCCGAATACATCTATCGTAAAAAGGAATTACGTGAAATCGATTACCGGATCCGTTACCTGCAAAAACGTTTACCGGATTTAAAAGTGGTTGATAACCTACCCACTAATCCAGAACAGGTTTTTTTTGCCGCCTGGGTGACACTTGAAAATGAACAGGGTGATGAAAAAATCTACCGCATCGTCGGGCCTGATGAATTTGATGCGAAAAAAGGCTGGATCAGCATGGATTCTCCGGTTGCCAAGGCACTGCTGAAAAAGCACATTGATGATGATGTGCAGGTAGAAACACCAAATGGAACCGAGCATTTCACTATTACCAATGTAGATTACAGCTAGCCGAAATTGGCAATTTTTCCAGTTTAGATTTGCTTGTCCTCTTTTCTTGATCCAGATCAACTAAAACCCAGAATCTCCTTTTTTTTCTAAAGATTAAGAATTTACCTAGTGCAATTTTTTTAGAAAAGGTTCAAAGTATTATTAACACAAAAATAAAGCGAGATTAGAACCCCACTCATATTTTTAAAGGACAGGCTTCGTTACCCCAAAGGAAGTATCACATGAAAGATTTAAATCTCATCGACCTCATCCAGACTGAGGTGATTGTCATAGATCAAGGCATGAACATCGTAGAAGCCAACAAGGCCTTCGAGCAGAGGCATAACCACGAGCAAGCATGCCAAAATGTGATCGGTAAAAAATGTTATGACTCCGCTTATCATTTTACCGAAGCCTGTGGCTATAAAAAATCAGGTTCTTGTCCTGCCCGAAGAAGTTTTCTCAGCAAACAACCTGAGTCAGCGATACATCATTTCTGGGTAGACGACCATGCAGTGGTTGAAAAGATCATCACTACCCCTATTTTTGATAAAAAAGGTGATGTCGAATATGTAATCGAAGAGTTTCGTGATATCACACAATTACTCGGTCTGAAAAAAGGCATTATAAGTATTTGTTCTTACTGTCGCAAAGTTCGGGATGAAGATGGTACATGGCTCTCTATTGAAGCATATATTGAAAAACACACCGGGGCTAAATTTTCACATGGTATATGTGAAGACTGCAATGAAGCTTTAATTAGTGAGTTTGATCAAAAGCACTCATGTTCGCATTAAACCAAAATTAAAGGCAATTGATAAACGTGACTGGCCACTTTTATTTTCAGATACCTCATGCAAGGTGTCCGGACTGAAAAAAACAAAGTTACCTTCGAGCGGTGGTATGTGTGTTTGTTTATTATTCGAGGTAATAATTAAATCACCGGAATTCTCAGGCGCTTTAATATAATATACACAAGATAACAACTCATCATCGTCATCATGCGTGTGTGCAGTGGTGACATCACCTGCCCGCATTGCGTTTAACCAGAAACCACACGCTAATTTCTCTTTATCAATACCCAGTATTTTTGCTGCGTTATTTTTAGCTGTATTAATAATTATTTCTAACCTGGGTAATTTTTCTGGATCAATATACAGGTTTTCATAGCGACCATTAAACATATGCGTTTGTTGTTTAAAGTCATTTTCTGATAATGATTCAAATTTTTTCAGTATTGCGTCATTAGTTTCAAAACATTCCTGATCAAATACTGAAGTGTATAACTTTTGCATTAAAAATAACCCAGCATTCTCATAACAAAATAAGATGAAGCGGCTAAGATTAAACCCGTACCCCAAATTACCATCCAGTAACGTTTCACACGTAAACCAAAGGCGATAAAAGCAAAACCTAAAATAATGCCCAGAATAACCGAAAAAAACATCAGGTTATCGTCAACGGGTGCGCCCAGGTTCTGATAATCGCCGGTATCACGGTAGCGCATTATATTTATTCCTTATTTTAATTTTCGAACTTGAAAATTCAGTTCTTTGCTTTTATAAAGGTCGTTAATTGCGTTTATATTATGATGTAATAGTTTACTCGTCACCGGTTGTTTTATAAATGCACCAATTGCATTCTCATAATTCGGTAGAGTAAATTGAAAAATAGATTTAAATAAAGCCGAGATTTTTTTATACGAGACAGCGGCAGAATTTTTTAAATCACTACGACTGGTGAAATTCATAATCAGAATGCCGTCCGGACTTAAATGAGAATGTAACTGTTGAAGCCATAATTTATTGGCCTTAATCGCTCTGCTTGGCTCCCCGTCTTCTTCACCAAATAAATCCTCGATGATTAAATCAAAAGGTGGTCCTGAGTAATCCTCTAACCATTTTATGGCATCTGCCTGGATGAGTTTTGCCATTTTAGTCGTAATACCAAAATGTTGCTTCGCAATCTTAATATGTACCGGGTTTAACTCTACCCCAATAATTTCTTCCGCTTTAACGTAGCGATGTAACTGATGTATTACCGCGCCGCCACCCACACCAAGAACCAACACTCGTTGAATACTCTGTTGAGGTAAAAACAAGGCTGGCAGCATTAAAAGATCCCAAACCCCACCGGTGATAGCACGCTTTGGATTAAACTGGCTATGAAACACGCCATCGGTATACAGCCGGCGGGTTTGACCTGCTGAACGCACTTCATAATTGGTGTTGTTTATTATTTTTTGCCATAAAATGGCCATGGTTTTACTACCATTCGATTTTAATACGCTATTGTTTCAATATTACAGTTTAATATCAATCGTTGAAGTAATGACATGCATCATACTGGTTTATGATGTAACTATAGCTCTTCACCTTTCACACTATGAGGTACCGTTTTAAAGGAGCCTGCATACCGATAAATTTGCCCAAACAGTGGATGCGTCAATCTGAAATCCATCGCAAACTGATCAGCGCTAACTTGTTCTTCAACAATAGTGGTATGCCCTAGTAGCATCCATTCCGGTATCGGTAGTTTCAACTTACCCAGTCTTAGTACAAAATATTCACCCTGGTAAAAAAGTTTTTCCTCTTTTACTTCAACCGACATACATAAACCGAGCAATGGATTAACATATTCAATCATTTTATTATCCCCGGCATACTGCCAGTGACTTTTAAAATAAATTTTATTTTCTTCATTAAACATTAAAGTACGATGCCAATACTGGGTATTGCCCTGCATTGTTTTTCTTACTTCTGTCGAAATACCTTGTCCCTTTTTATTGAGTAAGGCACCAAAAAGATGCAGTACATTTAAGGGCCATTGCATCCATGTTGGATATTCAACACTTAGTTTACCGATATCTGTATTATCTTGATCCTGATAATGTGCTTGCAATGCATGAGGTAATGAATGCCACTGTTCACCTAATGCCCGTTTCATAATATTGTGTTCACTCATTATCTTCTCCTAACCAAACTTAAACACCATTAATACGACGATTAAAACCATGGATAAAAAGGCAGGCACACCTAACCAGAACCAGGTTCTTACATATAGCCAGTAAGTTTCATTTAAAGCTGTATTCATTGCACTTGCCTGTGCAGATATATTTCGCATCTTAATCTGCAGCCAGACCACGGGGATCCAACATAATCCGGCAACCGCATAAAGTCCCAGGCTCCATATCACCCATGGCGTTGTTAATGGAATATTCAAAACATATAACAAAGCAATCCCACTCACTGGTTGAATGATGACGGTTGGCGTTGTAAATAACCAATCTGCCAACACAACTTGTTTATTGGTTACCGCGATATGATTGACATCACCACTTCTATCGGCCATCCATTTATACCAGGCACTACCGAGACCGGTACCAAATAAAACAATCATGCTAAGCATATGTATCACTTTCAGGCTAAGGTAAGACACGAGCTTTTCTCCCTAAAAATTTAGACATTACCTGGCTATTTGAAACATTACCCTGCTGTAACATCTTCAGGTTATCGGGTGATAATAAGGGAATAAAATATTGTGCAATATAAGACACTATACGCATCATCAGATAGGGCACAGGAATCACATATATCTTTCCCTTACCTTTTTTAATACGCAGTTGTTGTATCCATTCTGAAAAGGCCATTGATTCAGGACCAACCACATCAATAACTTGTTGTGTTTCAACTGATGAAAGACATGCCAGCACCACATCGACCAGGTCATCAATATGCACCGGCTGTATCTGTTGTTTACCCCCACTAACAAGTGGTAATAATGGAAAAGAAGCCATTAAATTAAAAAACTTTGTACTTGTACCGTCTTCACCATAAACAAGCGAAGGTCGTAAAACAAACCAGTCTAATGACAATTTTTTTAAATAATCGTCCGCTGCTTTTTTACTTAACTGGTAAGGCACCATTGCGTTTTCATCTGCACCCAAAGCCGAAAGCTGGATGATTTTTTTAACGCCTTTTTTTTCACACGCTTTAAATAAAGCAATCGGTGTTGCGGTATGTAATGCAGCAAACGTTTGTTTAGCCGATTCATGAATTATCCCTACACTATTGATCACCACCTCAATACCATTGAGTCGATCTAACCAGGCTGAAACATCATTATCTGAAACAAAATCAACACGCTCTACTTTTATTTCAGGCCATTTATTTTTAACTGCTGCAACATTACGTGCACACACTGTCACATCATGCCCTTGTTGTATTAGTGCTGAAGTTATATGACGACCAATAAAGCCTGTTGCCGCTGTAATAAGAATATTCATCTTACTCAACCGGTTTATTTGAGTCGCTAGTAGTACCCATGGGTATCTGAGCAGGATTATCAAAATCGATCGATTTCCAGATAACCAGTCCAATCATTGACAGTGCAATAAAATCACCAAGCAAACTCCGAAATAAAGTATCCTGAATCACTTTTGTAATATTGATATTGACCACTTCTCCTGTCGGTGCAAAAAAAATAACAATCAATAGTGGCGCAATAAACAACATAAGCTGGGTAAACATTACCCAGAACTCCGCCCTGGTTTTTGTACCGCAAGCCTCAACCAGAATTTCACGCAACAAGGGTTTTAGTAAGTACAGCATTGAAAAGCTAATCCCAATACAGATAAAGACTTCTAGAAGAAAAAGACTTAGAGAATTCATGTTGTTACCCTCCTTCAGGATATTTCATTAATTTCTGTAAAAACAGAAACTAACCGTTAAATAAAAAGCAACGTATTAAGTTAACCTTACGCTACTTTTTTGTTAAAAAATTCTTTACCTTGGCGCCTAATTTAATCAGTTTTAACAATGTTGATTTGGGTAACCCTTTGATTTGCGCATGCCAGGTGTCCAGGATTTCCATAAACTCCAGCACATCTTTCATACGCTGCTTAACTTCTTCAGGTGTGCTTTTATCCGCTTCGCTTTCAAGTACACATTCACGCAAAACCGACATGGTCGGATCCAGTTCACGCTGTTTCCGCCCCTCCATAATGGCGTAAAACAACTCCCAGGGATCTTTCATGGTCGCAAAGTGTTCACGTCGATCACCCAGCTGTGGCTCGTTTTTCACCAGCTTCCAGGATTGCAATTCTTTAATACTGGTACTGACATTGGAGCGAGCTACACCTAATGTTTCGGTAATTTCTTCTGCATTTAAGGGATTTTCTGACAAATATAGTAATGCATGAATCTGCGCCACGGTGCGGTTAACCCCCCAGCGGGTGCCCATTTCACCCCAGTGCAGGATGTATTTTTCCATTACAGGTGTCAGTTTCATGGTTTTCCTTTATTTCAGTAATTTCTGTTATTACTGAAATTAGTAAAAATTCTACGATCTGTCAAGCAAAATCAGATAACAATATATTATTAATTTAAAAGAAGTATTAATAAGGGGGCAGCAATCGCCTAAAACCGTGTAATAAAATCCATATCATAAATAAAGCATTACGCAACATAACAGCAAGTAATCATGGACTTCCCCCAACTTCACGGACACATTAATTAAGCAACAGCTTTCATTTTCTCATACTCAAAGGGTGCTTTGTAATCAATATATGAATGTCGTCGC
>CAMYJG010000049.1:0-14868 GCA_947258695.1 uncultured Ectothiorhodospiraceae bacterium
GAGAAAGAGCGCATCCGCGCACTTAATGAGCTAGATATTCTGGATACTATCGAAGAGGCTGCCTATGATGATTTGACCTACCTGGCGGCTCAACTTTGCGATGTTCCCATTGCTTTGGTGAGTCTGGTTGATGAGGATCGACAATGGTTCAAATCACACCACGGCCTGGATGCCAGGGAAACCCCCAGAGATATCGCCTTTTGTGCCCATGCTATTCATGGTGATGATATCTTTATTGTTGAGGATTCAGATAACGATGAGCGCTTTCATGATAACCCGCTGGCAACAGATGCACCGTATGTAAAATTTTATGCGGGTAAGCCTTTATATATAGAGGGCAAGTATCCTGTTGGCACATTATGTGTTATTGATAACCATGCCCGAGAGTTAAGCGATGAACAACGTAAATCGCTTGAAGTGCTTGCACGTCAAGTTGTAACACAGTTGGAATTGCGTTTGAAACTTAAGCAACTAAAGGTGTTAGATCATACCAAAGATGAGTTTATCTCAATGGTCTCACATGAATTGCGTACTCCACTGACTTCCATTGTTGGTTCTTTAGCCTTATTAACCCAGTCCATGCAAGATCAGCTTGGTCCGGAAGCTGCCGGAATGGCAAATATAGCGCATCGAAATGGAGAGCGTTTAATCAATATTGTTAATGACATACTTGATATTGCTAAAGTAGATGCGGGTAAGCTTGAGCTATTTCCTGCCACGGTTAACTTAAATGATATGCTGGCTGATGTCATCGAGTCTAATATGATGTATGCAAAAAGGTGTCGTTGTAAACTTGAGTCTGATCTTGATGCCACAAATGGCCTTGAATTATCTATCGATAAGGAACGTATTATCCAGGTAATGAATAACCTGATTTCAAATGCTGCTAAATTTACCAAAAACAATGACACTATTATTATCAAGTCGGCTGTAGATGATAAATTCGTTAAGGTCAGTGTTATCGACCATGGCCCAGGCATCGCAGAGAATACGCGTGAAGAAGTCTTTGAACGTTTTGTTCAATCTTCTTCTGAAATAAATAAAAAATTACCCGGAACAGGTTTAGGTTTGAATTTGTGTAAATTTATAATTGAAAAACATAAGGGAGTTATTGATTTTCAATCTGAGCAAGGCATTGCCACTGAATTTTATTTTAAACTCCCTCTTACTTAATAAAACGTAATAATAAAATTAATTTATTTTCCCGTATTTTACTTAAACAGTTAATCCTTTCTTTAAAAGTTTATCAATTAAATTTCGTCGCTCCCTGTCTTTTCGGTCTCCCCCCTGGAAAATGAGTAAGCCGGAAGAAAAGCTCGTTCCATAAGTTGAGACTAAATTAACAACCTGGCCAACCGCGGTGATAAATTCTTCTGCTGATAATTCAGATAAAGGATGTAAATAGGTACTCCATACTGCACCTTTGGCTATTGAATAGCGGGCATCGAGGGCGCTGTCAAAATTAGCTTGCATTAAACGATATAATTGATCTTTTTTGAGCTCAGCACTTTTTACGATAGGGGAAATAATTCGCATACGGTTTGCGCGTTCATCAGTTATAACACGTAGCTTTATACCCTGGACAGTAAATGCCCAAAAACCGGGTTTTCCTTCTGCCTTCTTGTCTAATCGCTTAATAAGTTTACCCATAACTTGATTATTCATCTGTGGGTCAGCTTGATGTTCTAGTGGTTCAGCCTGCGTGGAAAAACTAAGAAAAATTAAAACAAACGATAAGATGATGTAATATTTTTGACACATGATCTTCCCCTGATTTTAATGGCACTATTAGTGATACAGTATAACGAATAATAGAGAGCAAACCACGATTTTTGAAAATGCATTGACTCAATATGATTTAGTTTTACCCCTATTTCAAAGCTTGCATCTTGTTTTATAATGATTAATCAAAGGCGCTGAGTCTTTTCTTTTTAATTAACTAAACATTGTGATATTTTGAAACTTGATCCCGATACCAACCCATTGGATAAACTTCCGTCTATTCTTAAACAGAATTTAGACAGAAATCTTTGTACCTGTAACGAGGTGCCTAAAATGGATATCATTAATGCTATTGTAAATGGTGCAACCAGTGTGGAAGCGGTAAAAAAAGAAACTTATGCAACAATGGGAACAGGTTGTTGTATTCAACAGGTTGAACGATTAATTGAGTGTCTTACTACTCCGGAGCCGAAGAAAAGGCGCGCCAGGAAAACTAAATAATCGAATAATCAAATGTTCGTCGATTATTTTCATACTATACTTACAAAAAGGGTAGTATTTTTGCTAACTGTTATCCTGTCACACGTATCTCTATAATAAAAATATGATCACGCTTACCATTAATGGAAGAACTGTCGAAGTAAATGAAGGTTCGACTTTACTTGATGCCGCCAGGGATGCCGGTATTCATATCCCTACGCTCTGTTACCATCCACGCCTGCCATCTCACGCGGTATGTCGTATGTGTCTTGTTAATGTTGAGGGAGCAGCACATTCACAGCCTGCCTGTAAAACAGTGGCGAAAGAGGGGGATGTTGTTGAGACAGACACGACTGATTTGCAGGAATTTCGTAAAACCAATGCACAATGGTTATTAGCCCGCCATCCAAATGACTGTATGCGTTGTGAAGTTAACGGTTCGTGTAAGTTACAGAGTTTTATTAGCGAGTATCAACTCGAAGATAGCTGGCAAAAGCAGCCAATAGGCTCAATTGAACATCCAGAACATACCCTGACGGACCATACGTCACCGAGTATCTGGCGTGACCTTTCAAAATGTATCGAATGTGGTTTGTGTGTTGAGGCCTGTGGTGATGCGGGACAACAATTACATGTGATTGGTTTTGCAGAGCGTGGCTCAGAGCGCTTACCCGTTACGGTTTTCGATCACTCCCTGGCCGACACTCAATGTATATCCTGTGGTCAATGCACCTTGGTTTGTCCGGTTGGTGCCTTGATTGAAACTCCTCATTGGCATGATGTACTTCATACTCTTGATGCTCGTCGACGTATCTCTGCGGTACAAGTGGCACCGGCAACACGTATTGCTATTAGTGAGGAATTTGGTATGAAACCCGGTACGGTAAGTACGGGCAGAATGATCAATGCGTTGCGAGAGCTGGGTTTTGATTACGTGTTTGATACCAATTTTGCTGCCGACTTAACCATTATGGAGGAAGGCACGGAATTTTTGTCGCGCTTAAAGAAAAAAGAAAAGCTGCCCTTGTTTACATCCTGTTGTCCGGGCTGGGTAAACTGGGTTGAGATTAACCGACCTGATCTTTTGCCGCTTTTGAGCACGACAAAATCACCACAACAAATGCATGGTGCACTCACAAAACGCGGTGCTTTCGCACGCTCACTGGGCGATGAATTTGCAGAAGGTAATCAAGAACCTTATGTTGTCAGTGTTATGCCATGTACGGCTAAAAAAGATGAAGCGGTAAGGCCAGGACAATCGGGTGATTTAGATCATGTACTTACTACGCGCGAATTTGCCAGGATGATTAAAGCACGCGGCATAGGTTTTAGCGCGTTAGCCGATGATGGTGAATTCGATAACCCGTTAGGTGAAAGCACCGGCGCGGGTCAGATCTTTGGTGCTTCGGGCGGAGTGATGGAAGCAATTGTTCGTACTGCATCGCATTTTATTGGCGAAGAAGATTCACTACCATTGGAATGGCATCAACTGCGTGGCGTCAGTCAGGGAATAAAAACAGCCGAGATTCCTGGTATTGGTCAAGTTGCTATTTGTAATGGTATCGCGACGGCGCAACGACTATTAGAAACAGAAACATGGCGTGACAAGTATGTGGCCATTGAAGTGATGGCATGTGTGGGTGGATGCCTGGGTGGTGGTGGAGAACCTAAATCCATGGATCCGAATGTATTACAGAAGCGCATGCAAGCTATTTATAGTATTGATAAAAATGTAGCGCGACGTCGTTCCTATGAAAACCAGAATATTCAAAAATTATATAAAACTGAATTAAAAGAACCTAATTCGCCGCAGGCTCATGCTTTACTACATACAAGTTATGCTGCCCGAAATTCAAAGCGATTATTACTAATGCGTTTTCTGGATTGTGTTGACCAGCGAGATGGTCAAGCGGCTGCCAGGCTATTTCATGCCGATGCGTTGTGGTCAACCGCATCCCCTTTTGGCGATATTCAAGGCACAGAATATATCGAAGCGTTAATTAATACAAAGCTACCGCCACGAAAATATGGTCCCGCTTATGTCCGTCATAAAATGGCATCGACTTCAGATATAGATGATCTTACGGTCATCACGCCAATGGGTGAACATTGTCGTTTTAGCATGGAAGTTGATACATTACATGAAGCCGGCCAGTCCAGGATGGTCATTAAAAAACTTGAACGGGTGATTTTATAATAAACTTTTTTTTATATTAAATTCATGTTCCGATGTTGAATTAGCGGGAATTTATATTCATTTTAGCACTAACATTTTAGCACTAACATGGTGCAGCCAATATTTTGATTAGTCTGTAAATTCACACTCTACCAAGAATTCAGAAAAATCCTTAATTAAAAAGGTAGAAAATTATAATTGTCTGTTTTATCTTTTGTTTATGCGAATAAAGTTATTAACAGTAATTTTTGTCGGTTTCTTGATCTCGGGATGTTCCACTACATTCTCGGATGATCCTGCATTATGGACATATAATCAGGGCGCATTGCCAAAGCCTGATATACAATTAAAAATTGATGGACTTGGTCCTTGTACAGATAACCCAGATCGTACACTGCATTTGAATTCAAAATCACCGACGATTGTTCTTGCCCATGGCTGTTTTGCGTCTGCTGGACGATTTCGTGCTTTAGCTGAAGTCTTTGCTTTTCATGGGCAACAAACAGCGTGTTTTACATATGATGATCGTGACAGCATGATGCGAAGTGCATCCGAGCTTGTAGATAGTGTTAAAAAATTAAATCAGTCTATGAAAAATAATAATATAACGATTATTGGACATAGTCAGGGCGGTCTGATTTCACGCAAAGCACTAACTACCGAGGGTGATAAAACATTATTAAAAGAAAATATTAATCTCAACCTGGTGACAATTTCTGCCCCTATCAATGGCATCCATGCTGCTTCTGATTGCGGATCACCACTTTGGCGAGTAATGACGCTTGGCTTAATTGTGCCCATTTGTTATGCGGTTAGTGGTGATAAATGGTATGAGATAACCCGTTATTCTGATTTTATCCAAAAGCCAGGTGAACTAATTCCTCAGGTTAATAATTATTTAAAAATTGTGACTGATGAAAATGATACTTGCAGACAAAGAGATGAAGAGGGAATTTGTATTGAGGATGATTATGTTTTTAGTCTCGAAGAACAATATTTTAAAGTCATTGATAAGGATAAACGGCTAAATAATGTTGAATTAAATGCTGGGCATGTAGAGATCGTAGGTGATCATCGCGTCGCACCACGAAAGTTAATTAGTATTCTTCAATCGAATGGTTATATGAATAAAACGATGGTAGGTCAGAAATTGGCTTTCGAAAAACTGTTAAGTTTTCTATATAATTAACTGAGATTAAAATCCTTTATTACCCTAACAAATGAATGTTATATGCCCGTAATCCTTTTATCAGATAATGGTTCGAAACAAGCAGAAGCAACTCTACAGCTTCGTGAGTTAGCTAAGCAGTTAAGCACTTTGTCTGGCAATGAAATTTTTCCTGTTTCATTACAACATGCGGCTGCTATTGCTGCCGAAAAACTTAATGGCAAGCCTGCAGATACATTTACGGATTTTGTTACAAAGAAACTGCAACAGGGTGAAAGAGAGTTCATTCTGCTACCCCTTTTTTTTGGAAACAGTCGCGCCTTAACCTCGTTTGTTCCCAACGAGATATCGGAAATTAAAGCTGAATTTGGCGAGTTTAGTTTTGTCGTTGCTGATGTTATATATCCCTTGCCAGAGGGCGAGCCGTTATTAGCCAGGATTATCAATCAAAATATTCAACAAGTCGCGTCCGCTCATAACCAGGAAGTGGAGCATGTTATTCTGGTTGATCATGGTTCACCGATAGCTGTAATAACAGAGGTAAGAAATAAAGTTGCAAATGAATTAAAATCACTCTTACCAGCTAGTACTATTCTTGAAGAAGCGGTGATGGAGAGACGCGAGGGTAAAGAATATGACTTTAATGGTGATTTGTTGGAAGATAAATTAATCGCCCAGGCAAAATCTGGAGTAACAGAAATTATTGTTGCTATGATGTTTTTCTTACCAGGAAGACATGCCGGCGCCTGTGGTGATGTTGAAGAAATTTGCACCGGGGTAATGAAAAATTATCCTTCTTTAAACGTGACAATTACGCCATTAATTGCTGAGCAACAATTACTGGTTACTATTTTGAAAAATCGCTTAAATGCAGCTTTAGCGAAAACAGATTAATAAGATTAACGTTTTATTTTTATAAATCAGTCTTTACTGTCAACTGACGTATAAAATTTCTCTTTACTATCTAGCCTGGACTGAAAATTTTTATCCGGAGCATTATTAATCTCATCGAAACCATAAGGTTCATAGTCATCGTCCGAGTTTAGGTACATCTGGGTAATTTCTACCTTGTTAATAATATAACTCATTTCTATCCACCTCGTATAAATAATAAAATTTAGAATAGCGCGCAGATCAGTATGATTTATCGTTAGTATCTGTGCGCTATTTCTAAGGTCCCCTGGTGATTATTTATCGTAGACATATTCTCTATCATCAAATCCTGCTTTATACGTTTGTATTGAGTTATAGACGTTTTCAAGAGCTTCGGTTGTGTCTCTGCATTCATTAGTTTCAAATTTTTCATCTGACTCTAAAAACATATCAACAAAACCTGCATAGTTAAAAGATGAGTTCATATCAGTTCTCCTTTTTCGTGTTAGCAATATTGTTATTACAATATTTATGCCAAATTGAAATTGAATATGTTAAATGGGTTTATCTTCATTAAATCAAGGACATAACTGTCATATTTAAAATAAATGTATTTTCTATTTGTCTCGTTTTTTGCCCTTTAAAAGTGCAAATGCATCTATTTTGTTTAATTGTTGTGCATTTTATTTTTCCGCTTACTGTAAAAACAATAAGTTAGCGTTGGCCTGTTTTTTGCTCACTATATATCTGAATATAAATTATTTAGTAAGGGAGAATTACTATGTCAGCAGCTCTTGCTCAGGAACTGATACCTGATAATAAATATATCTATAATCATGACATTATGAATTGTACCGCTGAGGGTGTGATCGGTAATCATTTGTACTCAGGTCGTGCACTGGGGATCACAGAACCCTGGGATATTATTCAAATTCATGATGAATTGAAGCCATTTTGGCAAGATATTACGGCACATTATGATCGTGTGGGATTAACCTATAGCCAGGACGTAGTCTGGTACCTGGATTTAAAACACTTGGGAGCACATATTGGCTATCGACCTTCGGTATTTTTTTATGGCCCTGATGAAAATCAATATTGGGGTGATAATGATTGGCTTAATATAGTTGATTATATTAACTCTAAAAATAATTTTATGAAGGTAGCAAATGAATTGGGTGTCGATGTCCCTTTAACCTTATGTTTTGAGTCTGTACTTGACGTTGTTCATGAAGATTTAAAAGAGGTGACTTACCCATGCTATCTAAAGGCGGCGATCTCCGTTTCTGGTGTTGGCATATATCGATGTGAAAATAAGGCAGAATTGTTAATCAACCTGGCCAAGTTTGAAAAAGATATACCGATTCAAATTCAGGAAGAGGTGGTAACCAGTACTTTTTTAAATATGCAGTACAAAGTAGTGGGTGATGAAGTACTTCGTTTGGAAGCCAGTGAACAATTACTTGATGGATTTGTTCATCAAGGTAATCGAGTACCAGCGAGTCATGCACCCTGGGACGTAGTCGAACCCATGGCGCAGTGGTTGTTTTCCAAAGGCATGAAAGGAATATTCGCTTTTGATGTTGCGGTGGTGAAGACAGAAACAGGCTGGCGTTTTCCTGCTATAGAATGTAATCCTCGTTTTAATGGTGCTTCATATCCGACATTGATTGCACATAAGCTGAATATTTCATCCTGGTCGGCCATGACATTTTCGACGAAATACCGGAAATTATCCGATATTGATTTATCGGAAATTGAATATGACAAGAAAACCGGTGAGGGTGCCATTATTGTAAACTGGGGAATTATCAGTAAAGGTAAGATTGTGATCTTATTGGCTGGTTCTCAAGAATATCAAAAAGCCCTGGAAGTAGAACTAATAGCACGTCTTTGATAAGGTTAGGTCAGTTCGTTGACCCTTTAAACTTAAATAGGGTAAGTGTGAAAGCACTTACCCATTATTACATTCAAGAACCCTTTTATGAGCCAGAAAGATAATTACTCTATCATGGTACACGGCGGTGCAGGTGCGCTGGATAATGTTAAAGATGAAAAGACCGCTGTACGTTATATTGAGTCGATTCGACAAATTCTTGAACATGGTCGTGAAGTGATGAAACTGGGAGGCTCAGCACTACAAGCCGTTGAGGCATGTGCAAGCTTGTTGGAGGATGATCCCGTATTTAATGCCGGTTGTGGTTCTGTATTGAATGAACAGGGTAAAGTTGAAATGGATGCGGGTATTATGGATGGACGTGATCTTTCTGCTGGTGCCATTGCATCGGTAAGTAATATCGCTAACCCGGTTCAATTAGCTCGCCTGGTGATGACTGAGAGTGAACATGTCATGTTAATCAGTGAAGGTGCTAAACGATTTGCTGAGCATTGTGGCATGGATTTAACACAGGATGAGTACTTCCTCACCCCAGATCGCGTTGAGCAGCTGAAAGAAGCAAAACGTAGCCATAAGATGATACTTGATCATGATGAAACTGACACGGGTGGGGAAGATCAAAAATATGGCACGATTGGTGCGATCGCTCGTGATCCATCAGGTAATCTTGCATCTGCAACGTCTACCGGTGGAATAGTTAATAAGCGAATGGGACGTGTAGGTGACTCGCCTATCGTTGGTAGTGGTGTATATGCAGATAATGAAACGTGTGCCGTTTCAGCTACCGGTTACGGTGAAGATTTTATGCGCACCGTGATTTCAAAAACCATCTCTGATTTTATCTTCATGAAAGGCATGAATGCTGAAGAAGCGACCCATGCTGGTATAGAGTACTTATCGCGTAAAGTTAAAGGCCGTGGTGGCGTTATTGTTATTGATAACGAAGGTAATTGCTCAAGTGGTTTTACTACTAAAAAGATGATCCATGGCTGGATAGAAAAAGGTGGCGAAACCAAAGTAAGGTTTAAATGACAGATATATCCATGCTTTGTCTTCAATCGGGAATGATAATAATAAATATGCGATAGCTATCGCTGGAAGTTTTGTGCTTCTAATTTAGTCATCAAACTGCTTAAATGTAGTATTGGACTTTAATAGACACGCCTATCAGTTCTAATAATAAGGCGTGTCTAATTATTTTTTACAGTATTTCTAATGCTTTGATAATATCAACTGGTTCCATACGTTTAGTATAATTTTTATTAATATAAGTACTGATGTCTTATGTCAATGAAGGAATTATTGAATGCCTAAGTGGCTAATCATAATTGGTTTAGTCTTTATTATCATTGGATTGCTTTTGCATTTCCTGCCCTGGACATTGAACTGGTTTGGGCGTATAATTACGTTATGTCACTGGATATTGCACAAGAACTACCTACACTATGGCAGTCTCATTTGGAGGCTGAGTTTAATAAAGGCTACATGCAGCAATTGCGTGAGTTTTTACGTAGTGAAAAAGATCAAAAAAAATTAATTCTTCCGCATTCTTCACTTTGGTTTAATGCCTTAACGACGACAGATTTAGATCAGGTTAAGGTGGTGATACTAGGCCAAGACCCATACCCAACCCCAGGGCATGCACATGGATTATGCTTTTCAGTTATGCCTGAGGTTAAACCGATACCCAAATCATTGATTAATATTTATAAAGAACTTGAAAATGATTTAGGCGTAGTGAATAGCAATGGAAATTTACAGTCGTGGGCTGATCAGGGGGTGTTATTACTAAATAGTGTCTTAACGGTTGAAGCGAGTAAAGCTAATTCACATCAAGGGCAGGGTTGGGAGCAGTTAACCGATCGTATTATTGAAGTATTAAATGAACAAACATCGCCAATAGTTTTTGTTTTGTGGGGCGCTTATGCGCAGAAAAAAGGTCGTATCGTGAATAACCCACAGCATCTTGTTTTACGTTCACCCCATCCATCTCCGCTATCCGCGTATCGTGGTTTTTTTGGCAGCAAGCCGTTTTCAAAAATTAATGATTTTTTAATTGATAATGGTAAAGCACCGATTAATTGGCAGGTATAAAATGAACAACTTATACTAATTCTGAAACAAGTTGTTTAACTTTCGATTCAACAATTGTTGCATTAAATGGTTTAGCTATAAAATCTTTTGCACCAGATTTCATTGCTTGACTCACCCTGTCCTTTGTCGCCTCACTACTCACCATGATTATTTGGCAATCGGGTAATTTATTTTTAATAGTAGAAATGAAAACAACTCCATCTTCATCAGGTAAATTAATATCGAGAAAGATCAAATCAAATTTTTGTGTGTTAAATAACTTCACAGCTTTTTTAGCGGTTCCTGCCTCGTCTATATTAATAACTTCAGCTGCACGTAACATAATACGTAAAAATGATCGCATCATGTCATCATCATCAATAATTAATACTCGAAGCTTTTTATTTGAAGGCACAGTAATTCAATCTTTTATAATAATTAATACGCTTATATTAGCAGTCTTAATAGGTTATTGGAATCTTCGAGGCTTCTATTTGTAGCAAACGTTCAGAACAATGATTAAAAATACCCGCTTGGCTTTCTCTTTTATGCTGCAGTAAAAGAATTGATACCCAATAAAATCAATCTTCTATGGTACCTGAACTTATTTCCACGCAACTTGACGTTGGCCAAAGATGCATTGGCCAAGCACTGGGCTGGAATGCCTTGAGGATGTTTTTACCTGCAAGGCACTTGTCTCTGTAACAGAATGTTTATTTTGCCTGATAACCAGGACGCTTCTTTTTTGATTATTCAGGAACACCTTGCCACAGCAGGTCATAGCCAATTTCATAGGTTTCTTCGCAATATTCAGCGAGCTTATCAAATTTTTCTTTAAACGTACTATCTGAGTGTGATGTCTCATGTTGTTCAAAGGAATTCCAATAAGTCACAATTGCAATATGGTCTTCTTGCATTTTTTTTGAATCAAATGAACCTTCATTAGAAACAAAACCGGCAAATTTATAGACTTGCCCGGCAATGAAACCGCCATGATCATTGCCATATGTATTTTTTACGACATTACACATTTCGCCAAGTAGCATTTCAACATCTTCAATAGTGATATTGTCTTTTAGCTTAACCACATTGAATAACATTTTAGATTCTGCGGGAATTGTAATAGGATGAAACATATTTTTGCTCCTAATATAAATAATGAAAGTTAAGTTTTATTTTTAGACTGTATGAAAGAAATTTACAAGCACATATATGATATATTTTTCCTTACAGGCTCAATTATTTATATATTGTATAAAAGTTTAATTAAACTATTATTTATCTATGACTAAAAATAACTGGAATACTAAAGACGATTATGGACGCATTGCCCGTTGGTTACATTGGGGCACGGCGTTACTGTTTTTATTAGCTTATTGTGCTGTATATTACCGACACTGGTTTACTGAAAAGCAAACTGCCGAGAATCTTGTTGCACTGGATCTGCATTTGTCGGCAGGCATCAGTGTTGCTGTGATTGTTATTCTACGGATAATTTGGCGACTGATGAATGTGCAGCCGACTTTAGAAGCTGGACCACGTTGGCAACATACATTGGCCCACCTTGCACATTATGTCTTGTATGCGATTATGATCCTGATGCCATTAAGTGGCTACCTGGGTACAGGTCGTGCCACCGATTGGTTTTTCCTTTTCGAAATACCCATGTTTAAAGACACCTGGCTGTTTGACACTTTAGTTTGGGATTACCTTGGGCTAACGTTTAAAGAGTTTGAAAAGCCGATTGATTTTTTTCATAAAGAAATCATGGGTGCATGGCTGGTATGGATACTTATTGTCGGGCATGCAGCTGCAGCGTTATATCATCACTTGCATTTAAAAGATCGAACTTTATTAAAGATGACCCAGGGCTAAATGATTCATTAAATTTTACGTTGATTAGAGTGATCAGGGGTTTCTGGAATCACAAGCCTGTTCGGCTTTTTGCCTGCCAAGCGAAATAAGCTCTTTGGCCCGATAAAACTCATAGAACAAGGATGAATTGCTTGGAATATTTATAATAATATCGGGGGCGTAAGCCGCCAGTTTAAACCTGGCGATGGTATTCTGCATGGCATCGAGTGATTTTGAAATAACATCAAACAAGCCAATTTCTTCTGGTTCTTCTTGTAATACCTTGCGTTGCAGATCATCCAGGAATTGAAGAATTTTTTCATGGTAGCCTTCTGAGTTCTTGCTGGTGGTTTTTTCTAAGGCAGGCAGCGGTTCAGATGATTTTACTGGAGGTGCGCTGAGATTAACCGCGATAGTAATATCTGTTTTGTCTTTCAGTGTCGGAGCGATCGGAATTGGGTTCAATAAGCCGCCATCGACCAGTCTTTTACCGTGAAATTCTACCGGAGTAAATATTGAAGGAATTGCTATGGAAGCACGAATCGCGTCAAACAACGGGCCTTTGTTCAGCCAGACTTCTTTTTGGTTATCCAGATCTGAGGCAACCGCAGTAAAAGAACAAGGCAAATCCTCAATTTGATGTCGACCAATGAGTTCGCGCAAAACATTAATCACGCGTTCCCCCTTAATCAGGCCTCCTGCACCAAAAGAAAAATCGAGCAGGCGTAAAACATCCATTTTTTCTAGCTGCGTCACCCAATCTCGGTAGACATCTAATTTACCCGCAGCATAGATGCCACCGATCAGAGCTCCCATAGATGAGCCGGAAATTGATTGAATGTCATAACCGTTTTCATTTAGCCATTCAATAACTCCGATATGGGCTAAACCTCTGGCACCACCACTACCAAGCACCAGCGATACAGTTTTCTTTTTCATGTTGAAAATACATCCTTATTGATAGCAAGAGCTTTCAATATAGCAGTGAAGACATACAAAGATAAACTGTATTCGTAAACATTCGGTTCTAATATTGAAAAGTGAGGATAGATTTTAATTAAAGGGATAAGTATATTAGCTTTTATTAAAGCCTTGTTACTGTGGTTATTATGTATATCAATATAATTACATGAAGAGAGGGTTATATCACAACATCATGGATATCTAATGTTTTCTGGCTGACGAGCTATATTTTTTGAGATAATATAAGGTTATACGCAGATAATTTTTATATAGCATAACCGTTTAATTTCATCATATTTTATAATAATACTAACTGGAATAATTATGAAGCGGATATTAATAGTTCTATTAGTTCTTATTGCATTAGTTGCTGCTGGCGGCTATTTCCTTTTTCTAAAAGCGATTACCCCTGGTGATCTGCCAACAAAAGTTACGCTTGCTGAAGAGGCGATTGCTAGCTCAGGTACTGTTGCCATTGCCAGTGTTGATATGACTTATCTGCGTCGCATTGACAAAATGTTTAATGTTGAGAAAGATCCATCGCCACTACCTGCAGCAACACCTGACGAACCTGAAACTGAAAAATCTATCCTGGAAAAATTAAAACAGCAGGGTATTAATTTAATTGAGAATACAGATTATGCCTTGGCAACAATAAACGTCTCACAAAAAAAACCGGCATATTCTTTTGTCTTATTTGGTACATTTTCACAAGACAAGTTAAAACAAGCTATTAGTAAGCACTATCTGCTTGATGATAGCGCGGGCAAGTACTGGTTACTAACCCAGGATACAGCACAGGAGAAAAAAGATCCTTGTGCTGCACCAGCGAAAGATTCTGGTCCAAAGCAACACGCGCTGTATGTGCAAAAGGATCGAATTGTATTGTCTAGTCCTGAATATATGCCGGTTCTTATTAAACGATTTTCACAAAAAGCACGTGCAGGCGTCTCGCTGACAAAATGGCGTCAGTTCAGAAAAGAAAAAGCCGTGGCAGGTGCATTGATGTCACCTAATGAAGCGAATAAAGGGGCTGTTGATCTTCCTTCTGCTTTACTACTTGGTGCTCTTTCCAAACAACCGTTAAATGATATTTATGCCGGAGCCGTAGTAAGTATGTTACCTTCTCCTGGCTTCACCTTTCTTATTGATGCACACTCAAAAGAGACAGCATGGCCGCTTGAATTTAAAACGAAGTATGATGCCTGGATTAATGAAGCAGTTAGCGATCTACAAGAAATGCCAACACTTGCTACTTTAATTAAAACCTTAAAAGTCCAGGCAGATGGAAATATTCTGCGTATACAAACAATAGCCAATCAAAACACCTTGGATAATCTTGAAAAAATTCCTGGCGAATTTTTGCAGATGGCTTTTTCAGGTATATTTGATAGCGATAAAAAAACAGGTCAACCAGGTGCAGAACAGATTGTTCAAGATAGTGATATAGATAAATATGCACAGCAGTTTGATTTTTCATCGCTTCAAGCTTTTGCTGGAAAGGTAGGATTTTATGAACCGGATCATGTCGCGGGACCGTTTGGTGTCAGACTGGAGAGGTTTGGTTTGTTGCCAACGGATAGCTCTGTTATTGAACTAACTGTAAAAGCTGAAGGCAATGGTTTTGATAATTTAAAAGTTGACCATATGCATCAATCTAAT
>CAMYJG010000049.1:14963-28077 GCA_947258695.1 uncultured Ectothiorhodospiraceae bacterium
GGTAAGAAAAGTGTGCGGTTAAAACCGGGTGCAGATGTATCGAATATATCAAAAATAAAAGGAAAAATAGCGATACGAGCAGCAACACAAACAAAGATTCAGACTCTACAGGCACCCTTGCATCGTAAGATAATCGAAACCAGCAAAGTGCGTATGTATCTCAGAAAGAGTACTCCTGGTACAGTTAAGTACACGCTTAGTGGAGACATGAGTCATATCATGGCGGTACGAGCCAAGAATGCAAAAGGCCAGTACTTAGCAGATGCAGGTAGCAGCGCTTCGGGTAAATCGACAAAAATGGTGTCTAAACGATTTAAAGGAAAAGTAGCATCAATTGAAGTTGTGGTTGCGGAACAGATACAGAGCAGAGAGTATCCATTTGAGATCAACCAGGTTTCCCCTCGTTATGGTGAAGCAGGCAAAGGAAAAAAAGTGGAGGCGATGGTTACCTCTAAAACTCGTTTTTTACGAAAATATAAAAGAGTTACGTATAAAGACGAATGTAAAGACAAACAAAAGGTAAAACTCGGCGCATTTATGGTTTGCCTGAATAAGTTCGGTGATCGTTGGGGGCGGGAGATCGGTGCAGATTTTGACTTGATTGCGCCTGATGAAAAAGCTTTACAAAACGATTTATCTGCAGCGGTATTAAGTATTGATAGCGTGATAACAGATAGCGGAGAAAAAATTCCATTTTCGAAAAATGAAAAGGTTAGTTTTGTTTATAAATTTGATGCTCTTTATAATGATAAGAAAAAAGACTGGGAAATTATTAATAGAAGGTTACGCGGTTCGAATGTAAAAGTGTTTACAGATAAGGAAGAATTGAAAAATAAAAAAATTAGAAAAGTTAATGGTAGCTTAACTATTCGTCTTCCAAAGCATCCGAAATATTTTGAGCTTAGTGCAAACAGACTCGGTGATGTCAATAAAAAAGATGGTCTTACAGCTAATATTGCCGCATACGAAGATTGGAATACCTATGTTGATTTTCAAGGGGCGGTTGATAAAGTGATGCGCTTAATGCCGTTGGCAAAAGGAGGTGTCATACTTAATACCGGGAATGATCGTATTAATGAAAAGCAATATATTACCTTTGGCCTTTCAAATGAGGATAAGGAAAAAATTAAGGCATTACCAACAATATGGCAAGGTATGATTACTATATATGGGAAACCGGATGTAATACGTATCGTTTATGCAAATCAGTTTGATTATATTAAACATAAGTTTCAGTTTTCGTTAACAGGAAATTAACAGCATTGTATTTAAAATATTGTTCAATAGTCTGAACTATTAGTCCAATAATTTGTTAGACTAATCATATGAGAATTATTAGTGAAGATGAAAATTAAAGGTGACTTATGTCTGATGTAAATAATGAAAAAGAGCAATTACTCAAAAAGCGTGATGAGTTACGTGCAAGATTAGACTCAATTGAAAAAGATTACCGCCAGGGGCTTGATCCAGACTCGGAAGAGCAAGCAGTACAGCTTGAGAATGCGGAAGTTTTAGAGGGTATTGCAAAATCTGCCTCCGAAGAGTTACAGAGAATTGAAAAAAAACTTGCAGAGCTAGGTTAATACCAGTCAACTTAATCGTCTATTCTCCTTGGAATAGACCATGTTTGTGAAGTTGTGACCCAGTTATTACTTTTTATCTAAAACTCCTTCCATAATCTCTACAAATATAACCTGAATACCTGCAGTTTTTGAATGTGATTTATTCAGGATAATTAATCTAGTGGAGAATCAAATGATTGATATGAAACAAATTAAGGAAAATGTCTCTAGTAAAATAAAGACATACCATGATGAAGAAAAAACTGAATCGTTGGATAAGAAAAATACTATGACTTCTGCGCAGAAAAATGCAATGTCGATTGGCGCTTCCATTCATATTAAAGGTGATGTGACAGGCGATGAAGATCTGGTTATCCAGGGACATGTCGATGGTACCATTAATCTAAAAGGCCATAATGTCACCATCAGCAAAAGTGCGAAAGTTAAAGCGAATATTGAGGCGAGCCAGGTTATTGTTGAAGGCGAACTTGCCGGTGATATGAATGGTGATGAAAAAGTCATTATTCGTGAGACAGGTAATGTTTATGGCAATATTGTCGCACCAAGGGTTACTTTAGAAGATGGCGCCATGTTTAAAGGAAGTATTGAAATGGAACCGCCTCAGGCACAGAAGAATAGTACGGCTAATATACAATCAGGCAAGGAAAGTATAGACCTAAAAGTCGCCAAGTAATTTATCAATGATACACGGACGTTTATGAACTCATCGTATCAATATATACCCTTAGCAAAGGTTGATTCGCTTAACAGCAAGGATAGTGATAATGCTATTAGTAGCCCGATTTTATTTGAGTTGCTGAATGGCTTGTCAACTGAAGAGCATCATCAAATTCTTGATGTAATGCCTGCAAGGCAGGGAATTATTGATGTTTTTTCTGATTTTGCTTGTAAACTATATTTGCCGGGCTGCCTGCAGCAACTGTGCAATATAACCTCGGATAAGTATGATACGGCAAACAAGTTAAATCGAGTATTCACAAAAAACTTCGGTCTTTATAAAAATCAACGTGCTTGTTTAAATATCATATTTCTCTGGGACTTGCCCAATTATCTGGATAAGCAAGTCATGCAGAGCTTGATTGAGTATCTGTCACAACATATGCACGAGAATATAAAGCTACACATGTACATTCATACCAGGCAACAAATGCCATCTTCACCTGGATCTTATTGTGTTTTACCTGAAGGTAAAGTTGGTTTAGAACGCAGTAGTGATAGCAGTATCAAGAGCCCGCTTTATTTTCAGGAAAAATTACAAAAATTATTACATCCATTTAAAGTAAAGCGCTCGATGTTGATATCAGGTGGATTACAGGAATATATTCTCGAGTTGTAAGCGCTTGATTATATTTGTCTGTTAATTATTAAGTTATAATGCCTTATATTAATGATGTTTTTGGTTGTTTCTGCACCAGCTGCCGAGGTTATTTAAAAAGGTTTAACTAAAAACAGTAAAATTATTTTTATGTGTTTTGGTAGTCGTATTGCCAAAGTAGCAAACTTGTTACATGAAGTAGGTTAAAATTTTAACCGGCTTTTTTATATCAGGAAGTCGTGGGTAGCTTTATCCAAAAACAACTTCCCTTATCTTTTTCACTATCGATGCCTATTTCACCATCCATCATAGTGACCAGGCTTTTTGTTATCATTAAACCGATACCAGCACCTTCCACCTCGGCTGAATTTGCTTTTAATCGCTCAAAGGGTTTAAATATTTTATCCTGTTCTTCTTTCGTTAAACCGGGGCCAGTATCACAGACGTGTATCATTAGCATATCATCCTTAACAGTATAGTAGAGAGATACTTGTCCATTATCATGATTGTACTTTATTGCATTTGAAACTAAATTAACCAGAACTTGTTTAAAGCGTAAACGATCAGCAGTCACTTTTATCGCTTTAAATGAATCAAATGACAATTTGATATTTCGCTTATTGGCAGTTGCTTCTACCAGGTTCATTACTTCTTCGATTATAGGAGAGACTTCAACTTCTTCCTTGTTGATTTTCATTTTACCAGACTCAATACTTGCCATGTCCAGTAACTCATTGATTAACGCTAAAAGATGCTTTCCAGAATTATCTATTCTTTTTGCCGCATGTTTAGCTTCTTCGAAATCCATTTCATCTTCATAAATCATTTGTGAATAGCCAATGATGCCATTTAAGGGGGTACGTAATTCATGACTCATATTGGTAATAAATCGACTTTTTGCATTATCGGCTAGTAAAGCTTTTTCTAATGCTGTTTCCTTCGCCCGAATTAACTTGCCAATATAAGGCGGCAGTAAAAACAACCAGATCATGAGCCCTGCACCAAAGACAATGTGTTGCTGCCAAAAAGGTGTTGTTATCATTACCACCGTGAAGCTAATTGCCGCTAACAACACACTTAAATGTAATGATCGTTGACCAAAGCGTAAACCATTTCCGAGTATTAACCAGAAATATCCACCATAAAAAAATGCCGCTGCAACATCGCCGGCATACATGCCTATGGCGAGTAAGGTCATATCAAACACCACGGTGAAATAGTGGCGCGCAGGAATAAATTCCATATTTAACAGGATATGCGTCATCAATAAAATACAGTAGATAAAATAAATAATGACTGCCCAGATAAAGGGCATCACCACTTCTTTCTCAGGAAATATGGTGTAGTAACCAAGCAGGTAAACTGAAACAATAATCACCAGGCTTGTTCTCACTAACGATTGCGAGAGTTCCTGGTTGCTGGTTGTTTTTAGTTTCTCTTGTAATGTGGCGATAGTACTCAATATAGTAGCCGTATTATATTTGTGTCTATATATGGTGTGTCGTGACTATACTCTAACAATTATCGGGCTTTATCGCAGATACTTTATTGTTATATTGTGTCAGTTAAGCTGTGCTAACTTACTATTAGGTAAGATTGAACTGAGCTTCCGAGAAATTAAATGAGTGAACCAGTAGCGTTGCGGTAAATTATTAATGGGTAATATTGAGTAAAACGAATGAAACAGTTTTTTTATTATTTTTTGATTATTATTTCGCTGACGGCTTGTTCTTTGCCTAAGCATGAGCTGCCTCCTTTTGCAGATATACATTTACACTTTAACTGGGACCATGAAGAATTACTCAGTGCAAAAGAAGCGGTTAAAATCCTTAAACAGCATAATGTGACACTTGCTGTCGTATCCAGTGTTCCTTCTGAATACTCGCTAAAGCTAAAAGAAGCGGGCGGTGACTGGATAATCCCGTTTGTGACGCCTTATTATCATGCCGGTAACAGGTTGAACTGGTATTTTGATAAAACCCTGGTAAGTAAAATCCGAAAACTGATTGAAACCGGGCAATATGCAGGTATTGGAGAAGTACACCTGGCGACAGGAGTAGGGCAGCGCCGGGATAACCCGGTTTTCTTAGGCTTGTTGGAGTTAGCGAATGAGTTTAATTTACCTTTCCTGATTCATACCGATGCGGGTGACCACCGTTATTTTCTACCAATATGTAAAAATAACCCGGATATCCGTTTTCTTTGGGCGCATGCGGGTGGCGTATTGGGACCCGATCAGCTTGAGCCATTAATGCAAGCGTGCCCCAATGTGTGGTTAGATTTAGCCGCACGGGATCCCTGGCATTATGATTACTTTGCCTATGATGATTACTCGTTATTAGAAGGCTGGCGCGAATTAATTATTAAATACCAGGACCGGGTTATGACGGGTACCGATCCTGTTTGGAATGCTCATCAAATTTATCGCTGGTATGAAGCCGATGAAGGCTGGGCACATTATTCTGATTTTCATCATTTCCAACGTGGTTGGATGAAAAAGTTCCCTGCCGAGGTTGAAAAGAAATTACGGCTAACTAATGCGCAGAAGTTTTTTAATAATAAAGGGCGTGAGTGACGTATCAGTGACTATAATTTTCAACTTTATTTTATTTTTTACGACTTAATTGATTTAAATCAGTAACGACCACACTATTATAATATCTAATAGTATTAAATAAGGAGGTGTAAAATGTCACATATTATAGTTGTTGCCGATAGTTCGAGAGCACGCATATTTACAGCGGATTCGGTTAAATCTGGATTACAAGAAATTGAGACCATGGCCCATCCAGAAGGCCGAATGCATGAGCAAGATATGGTGAGTGACTTGCCAGGGAAAGATTCAGGTAAAGGTGGAGCGGGTGATCATGCCTTTCAGGAAATAGTTGAACCAAAAAAGCAGGAAGTCATCGAATTTGCGAAGCGACTTGCCAAATATTTAGAGAGCATGCGTAAAGCAAATAAACTGGATGATTTATCGATTGTTGCAGCACCCGCGTTTCTGGGTGTATTACGTGAACAGCTAGCAGCAGAAACAACAAAGAAAATAGTGTTTGAACTGGATAAAAATTTAACACAGCATAGTGTCGAAGATATCAGTAGTCATTGTTTTAAATAATTAGTAAGTTGGAAAATATTCGGGTATAGAGCTGGATAGAGCGTTAACTATCCAGTGGTAATTCACCAACAAATTTGACACCTGCAATATACATATTACCTTTTTTGTAGTTTTGAACTACTTCAGCGGTCATGTGTAACTCTTGTTTCTTATATTCATCGAGCCTGAAGTTTAACTCTACAAATTCACCAAAAGGTAATGGCGAGTAGCTGTAAAGCGCCATGCCACGTAAGGAATAGTTGATACCTATGAGTTGTTTTGCTTTACCTAATTCTTCCTTGGTTCTGACTAAACAATTTATATCCATCCTTGGATATTCACGTTTTTCCTTAAATAATTGCATACCCATGCAATAAACCTCCCGTAAAATTCAGGAATTTATTTATAACTAATTATCCGAGTTTTATTAATTGTTATACTTTTTATTGTATATATATCATTCTTACACAAATTGTAATGTGTGGTTTATCACATTTTAGTTCTGTTGTAGTGGTTAGAAGCCTGATGATTACCCACCCATATTTAACTATATGGATGACTGAGGGGAAGATAAACTGGTTGAAATAGCTATTTATATTAAGCCCAAAGAATTAATAACATAAAACAGCAAAATTAGCAGGAGAAAAATATATCTAACTTCATGTTTATATAACTGTCATATTTTGTCGTTAAACTTGAATCTTTTTAGCCTGCGAACCTTCGGTATGAAATGGTTGATTTTAAGTTTAGCAACAATAACTTTCGCAAGCGGCTTTATTATTTTTTGGTTACCAATACCACTTGGCATTCCGCTTATGATAATAAGCATACCTGCCTTAACAAGGCATTCTGCTACCGCACGAAAAATATTCGCTCTTTTAGGAAGATTACACCCCAAACTGAATAAACTATTAAGCTGGCTTGACAAAAAGTCAGGTTGATATTATCAGTATTAAATTATTTATAAATATATTAATAGGTTTACATAATATTAAGAGATTTATTCATATTTTGTTCTGATAAAAGAGCATGGCTGAGTTTGATGCTGTTCGTCATAAGGCGTTTCTGATAATAGTAACGTATAGGATTTTTGAGTCGTGTTTGAGATAAATTAGATTGTTTGTGAAATAAACTTAGCATCTTGTTATTTATAATCGATTTTTGATAGGTGCTTAAATCACTAATATCACCTTTCCATAAATTTGCACCGTGTTGTAAGTATAATGAAATAGCGGTTAAATTGGTTGATTGCCCCAGGATAATATTGGCTTTATAACTTGAGAAGAGCTCTTTATTTATTTTTTTGACAAGGAATTTGCCCAGGCCTTGTCCACGTAAGGATGGATGTACAATCGCCCTGGAACCGATAGCATAGTTCTTTGCCTGCAATAAATTATTCATTTCAAGTGCCCAGGCCGGCGCATCTGAAAACTCATCTAGAAGTAGAAACTGTCTTGATGCGACTAATGTTTTATTTAGATACATGCGATAAACGTACAATTGGTCAAAGCAAGAATAGTTATTAAATATATTTTCTATTGTGAAATGTGGGTAGCTTTTATTTAGCAAAGCCAATAGCTCAGTTTTTTCATTATCTGTAAATAATGCCGCTGCTTTTATATCATAGATAGTGAGTTGAGATAGTTCGATGTTAGATTTTTGATTCGCTTTCATATCAGTACTCTCAGATTAAAATTTGCTAGTAAGATATCGATGATATTAGCGAGAAAAAATGATCTTTATATTTCAGACAAATGAAAATTTCGTGAAATACAGGCGCTGGTGCCTGGGTTCACAGAATGTTAATAAAAATGTCACTTGATTGTCATTCTCTTTGCCTATTGTGTGTTAAACGACATAAGAGGATTTTTGTTATGAGAATACAAATAACAGATGAAATTTTTTCAAGAATGGATAGCCGGGAATTCGGTTTATGTCTTGCTATTAATCGGCTCAGTAATTTTTCTGTAATCAAGCACTTATTTCGTATGATTAGTCGCTTAGGCGATGGTGTCGCATGGTATTGTCTTATTTTTATCCTGCCTTTTATTTATGGCTATGATGCCCTGTATGTCTCATTGCATATGACACTAGTCGGTGTCGTTACTCTTATCGTGTATAAAATATTAAAAAAGTATACCGTGCGTGATCGTCCATGTATAACACACCCATCACTGAATATGGGAACTGCACCACTGGATCAATATAGTTTCCCCTCGGGACATACCATGCATGCCGTGTCTTTTAGTACGGTTGTCCTGTTTCATTACCCGGAACTATATTTATATATTATTCCATTCACGATGCTGGTGATGTTGTCTCGCGTTATTCTCGGACTTCACTATCCCTCGGATGTTTTAATGGGAGCAGTGTTTGGTGTTCTGATAGCGGGAACTTCTTTTTTAATTTAATAACGTAAGTTGAGATAAGGTTGTATAATGCGAATATTAATGATTTCTGACGTATATTTTCCCAGGATTAATGGCGTTTCAACATCTATACAAACTTATCGAGAAACATTATCAGAAAGAGGATGTCAAATTGACTTAGTTGTTCCACAATATGAAACACTAACCGATGATGAAGCCGGGGTATATCGAATACCTTCACGTAAAGTTCCGCTTGATCCTGAAGATCGTTTTATGAATAGAAAAAAACTAAGGAAACAAGCCGAAGAACTCATACAAAGATTTGATTATGACCTGATTCATATTCAAACACCATTTCTTGCGCACTATGTTGGGACATCATTAGCAAGAAAACATAACCTGCCTGTAGTCGAAACCTATCATACCTACTTTGAAGAATATATGTATAACTACGTACCATTCTTACCGAAACAATTTTTGCGTTCACTGGTCCGTTATTTTACCAATAAGCAATGTAATGCGCTTGATGCTTTGATTGTTCCATCCAGTGCCATGCTGGAAGCGATACAAGAATATGGGGTCAAGACCCCGGCTAAAGTAATACCGACTGGTATTGTTCCAGAGAAATTTCATTATGGCGATGGTGAACTCTTTCGTGCAAATCATAATATAGGTAAAGATGTTCCTTTATTGGTTCATGTTGGCAGGATTTGTCATGAAAAAAATATTGATTTTCTGATTAGAATGCATCAACAACTTTTAAAAGAAGTACCGGAAGCCATATTGTTAATTGCAGGTGAAGGACCTGCAATGAACCATCTGACTAAATTATGTCAGAAACTAGGAATTGATAAGAATGTGAAATTCGTAGGATATCTTGATCGTGATAAGGAGTTAAAAGATTGTTACACAGCAGGAAATGTTTTTGTATTCTCATCACGAACTGAGACACAAGGACTAGTCTTACTCGAAGCAATGGCATGTGGAACCCCCGTAGTTTCAACAGCAGTTATGGGTACTAAAGATATCCTTGAGGCAAAGCGCGGTGCATTGATTTCCAGTGAAAATATAATTGAATTCGCGGACAAAGTATCTTTTGTTTTGAAAAATTCTTTTTTGCAGACGCAGTTATCTTCACATGCGAGAAACTACGCAATGGAGTGGTCAATCGATCATTTTACCGGTAAGGTCATCGACTTTTATACTGAAACGCTAAATGATTTTCACCAGGCTGAGTTTGCAGAGAGTGAATTACAAAAAGAGACTGTGAATTAAGAAACCGGGCTTGCAAATTTTGAATTTTTAGCTGGGTTTTTTTCTGCCTTATTCATTTCGAGATTGTTAAAAAACTGTTTTGTTGCATCTTCCCAGGTATGGTTCAGCGCATAATTCCGACATACTGTGGGTTCACATTTTAATGCAGCGGTAATCGCATTTTCTAAATCGTCATCTAATGAACCGGTTACTCCATCAGATATAACATCTACAGGTCCGGTCACCGGGTATGCGGCAACCGGTACACCGCATGACAGAGCTTCTAACATAACAAGACCAAATGTATCCGTCCGACTGGGGAATACAAATACATCGGCAGCGGAAATATGTTGCGATAACTCTTTACCTTTCTTTAGTCCAGTAAAATTCACTTCTGGGTATTTTGCTTTTAACATATCGAGATCTGGACCATCGCCGACAACATATTTTGAGCCCTTGAAGTCGATTTTCAAAAAATCTTCAATGTTTTTTTCTACTGCAACACGTCCAACAAACATCGCAATAGGCCTCTCTGCCTTTAAATAATCTTTGTTATAGGGCTGAAATAGTTCGGTATCGACTCCGCGTGTCCAGCGAACCAGGTTTTTAACCCAGGGTTTCAGAGCATTTTCCATCGACGGTGTAGCTACCATAGTCCGTGTTGCTTTATTATGAAAATACGCCATTAAACGATAAGTCCAGTTTTCTGGAATGGGGGCACGTAGCCGGACATATTCAGGAAACTGGGTATGGTAAGACGTCGTAAATTTGAGCTTGTTCTTTAAACAGTAACGCCGTGTTGCCCAACCAATGGTGCCTTCAGTTGCTATATGAATGGCATCAGGTTTAAATTTTTCCAGTTCTTTTTTTATGTATGAGTATGGGAATATCGCTAAACGAATAGAACCATATGTTGGTAGTGGAAATGTTCTGCACGAAAGTGCACTAAGTACTTTGACTTCATGCCCGAGCTTTTCAAGCTGGACTATGGTTGTTTTTAGGGATGTTACGACACCATTTATTTGTGGCTCCCATGCATCCGTGGCTATAGCTATTTTCATGCGATTTTATTTTCAGCAGCTAATTTGTTCGCAGATGGAAAAACAGCGAGAGACGTGACATTTTCTCTCCATCTCAATAATTCCAGTGTGCCATCATGATGCTCAATCATCGTGGTACAGTTTTCGACCCAGTCACCATCATTGCAATATAAAATACCATTGATGTCTTTAATTTGAGCATGATGTATATGGCCACATACTAACCCGTCTACTTGAGCATGCTTTGCTTCATGCGCTACAGCGGCTTCAAATTTGGAAACGGCATCCATAGCATTTTTAACTTTACTCTTGATATAGCTAGCGAAGGACCAGTAAGGGAAGCCCATTTTTCTACGAAATGCGTACAGGTATCGGTTTATATAAAGTAAAAAATCATAGCCTTTGTCACCGATAAAACTAATCAGCCGATTACAATGTACGGCGCTATCAAATTCATCACCATGCATCATTAACAGTTTTTTCCCATCAGCAGTGTGATGAATATATTTATTATGAATTTCTACGTTACCAAAATTAAGTCCATCATATTCACGAAATACTTCGTCATGATTTCCCGGTATATAGATTACCTTGGTATTATGTTTAGCTTTACCCAGAATGGTGCGAATAACGTTGTTATGTGATTGTGGCCAGTAAAAACCTTTACGTGTCAGGTACCAGACATCGATAATATCGCCGACAAGATAGATGGTGTCGCATTCAACCCGGCGTAAGAAATCCAGTAAGAAATCTGCTTTACAGCCACGATAACCAAGATGAATATCTGATAACCAGACTGTTCTACAGTTTAATGGGGGGATGCGGGTAATTTCCTTCATCATTTCTTCTCCTCATTTGCAGTAATAGTAGGAAAGAAATGTGACGAATTGACTAAAGTTATATGATACTTTTGTAATAAAACAAAACTGCTTTTATGTTAATTAAATTACGGGCATGTGACAGTTAAATGCCTATACTATATTTATTGTAATTATTTTATCTGTTTTTATGCGTGTAATAATTCTGACATTTTTTATTATCAGTTCTCAGCAGCTGCTTGCCCAGACCCGGCCAGCTGCTGTTGCTGAGACATTTGAATTAGCTGAAATGCAGTACCAGGGGATTATTTCTGCAAAAAATGAAGTTAATTATGCATTAGTTAAAATGCCAGGTGGCAATGTTCATCGTTTAAAGGTTTTTAGTGATATTGGTAAAAATTACGGCCAGATAGTAAATATAGACTTAGATCGATTATACGTCGCTGAAATTTTGCCAAAATGCCAGCAACCTGATGAATGGCGGGTACGAATGAATTATCTGAACCTGAATAATACCGAGGTCAACCCAAGATACGAATTTCGAACTGAAACCTGTTTGCAACATGGTGATGTCGAAGTGATAAACAAAGAGTTGCGCTGTGATAAGGAAATATGTGAGGTGAAATTTACTTTACGTAATCATTTACTACATAGTATTTTTGCGCATTATGAAATTATTCTGAGTAATGAGAGAAAAACCGGTACAGGACAGTTAATGATTGGTCATTCTGGTCGCTGCCAGGAAGTGCATCGATTGGTGGCTAATGAAACTATTACCAAGGCAAATTCTTTAAGAGCAAAAGATATAGCAAATTCGGTTTACATAAAAATTGATTTAGGAATGGGCGAAAAGCCTGCCAAAGGTAGTTGTCTACTCAACCCTTAGAACGAATAATTCCCGGTTGTATTTTCGAGCAGTTAATTTTATCGCCAATTGCTGGTAGCTACTTTACGGGCTAGTTTTGAACAAGTTCACATCTTGGAACTATATTAGGCTAAAAACCTTGGTATGTTGCTTGATTTAAGGCAGCATATGGTTATATATAAAGAATATATAAGCATTTATAGAAATAATAAAACAGGCTCTATGCATTAGAGTCGTTTCTGAGTAACCAGGTGTGCTATTGATTATTTCAACAGGAGAATAGCGTTGTGAACAATTTAATTAAAACTTTTTCTATCATCATGGTTCCTGTTTTGATGATAGGGTGTTCTGCTCCCAAAAAAGCCGAGCTATCATCGGGTAATGTGCCAGAAAATGCTATTGAAGAAGTATCACAAATAAACGCAGCAGCGTTGCAGGGGCAACATGATGTATTAGCCGATGCAGAATATTTACAGGGCAAATCGTATTTGTCTGATGCAAAACGGGCATTAAAACAGGGGGATGCTAATGAAGTCGTCCTGGAAAATGCGGCAATTGCAAAAGCTTTTTTCCAGGATGCCAGTAAAAAAGCAAACTCAAGAAAGTCATCGGCAAATCGTATCCTTAAAGCCAGGGCATCAGCGATATCGGCCGGGGTCAGAAAAAGTGATGCGCTTATTGAGAGCATGATGGATATAGATGATGACCTGAAAAGTGAAACAAGCCAGTTTAGTCGTTCGCTTTCACCGGAAGATTTTTCTGAACTACAGAAA
>CAMYJG010000050.1 GCA_947258695.1 uncultured Ectothiorhodospiraceae bacterium
GGGGCCGAGCTTTGATTCCAATTCACTCATTTTTATTCTCCTGCTAATTTTTTCAGGTTATTTTTTCTTTAGGCCATTTAGTATTAAAGCGACAACACCTCTTGCTAATCGGGATAATTCTTCCAGTGGATACATTGTCATAAAAAAGGGCGATGAGAATTTCGCAAGTGCGGCCAAGACATAGTGTGCCATTTCATCAACATCGCTGACCTCAAACTCGCCGCTGTCATTACCTTTTTGTAAAAGCACAGAAATGAGTTTTCTATCACTTTCAACTTTTGCCTGAACCATATCAGGGCGCTTGGTGACAATCACTTCAACCAGCTCAGCAATTTTTGGTTCTTCACTGAACTGGCCATGCATATAATTGAGCATTTCTAAAACAAACAGCTCTAATCGCTCGGCTTGTTTTAAGCCTTCCCGGTTAACTACTTCACTTAGAAATTCTTCTCGCTGACAAAAACAACGGCTTGCCATTGCTGAGCCAATGGCCAGTTTGTTTTCATAATAGCGGTATAGGTTGGCAGTCGACATATCGATGTCGGAGGCTATTTCAGCCATGGTGGTCTTTCCATAACCGTAAGTTCGAAACCGCGCCTCGGCGGCGTCCAGAATTTGGTTGCTAATTTCTTCGCTCATTGCTCTCATCCATGTGTATTGAGTCGTATTTATAGCTCATGAATAATGAATAATCAATTAAATATTCATTATTCAGGCAAAGAAATTTACTTTTTCTAATAAAAACAGTTAGTTAGATTATCACTTAATTTCCATTTTCATCGATTTTGCCTTCTTACCGATGCGGATCTGGCAAAAAACCTCTCTTTCTTGCCGATTGACTCTCCAACTGCCAGTCGTCTGGTAGTCATTTAACTGCCGAATTGTCGAGGCAGACCAGTTGTATGGCTTTTGCTTTTTTGACCTGAAATGGCGATAAGAACGCTGTTTACACCAACGCTGAAATTGAGCAGCCGACTCGATCAGCTGATCTTTCTGGCTTTTTGCTGGCAACGAGTGCAATGGTGAAATAAAAAGAATTAAAACAAGTAAGCTTTGGTTTTTCATATTATTTTCCCTCCGTGGAAAATTAAATTGGATAAGGTAACTAGTCAGTGATAGTTATTTCTTTCCCTGTTTCGCTCCTGACTGAGCCCCTGTCTTGGCTCCTGTCTTCGCTCTAGGATGCGCTGAATCATACACCTTTGCGAGATGTTGAAAATCCAGGTGGGTATATATTTGGGTCGTTGAAATATCCGCATGCCCCAGCAACTCCTGTACTGCGCGCAAATCACCACTCGACTCTAACATGTGGCTGGCAAATGAATGACGTAATAAATGCGGGAATACGTTCATATCGATGCCTTGTTTTTGCGCCCAGTATTTCAGGCGCTTTTGTATCACTGAGTTATGAATACGCTTGCCATGCTTGCCAACAAACAAAGCCTGTTCATCTTTATTGGCTATTTCAGCACGACGTGCCAGCCAATCTCGGGTGGCTGCCATTGCCTTAGATCCCACCGGCAAATCCCGGTCTTTATCGCCTTTACCTGTCACCCTTAAAACACCCGAGGCAATATCATCACCATTTTGAACATTCAATGATGATAATTCTGATAAACGCAAACCCGATGAATAAAACAATTCGAGTATTGCACGGTCCCGTACCGTTTCCACCTCATCACCTTTTATCTCGATTAACTGCACAACACTATCAACATCTAATGTGGATGGTAATTTACGTGCCGTTTTAGGTGCCTGAATAGTTGCGGCCGGATTACTCTCAACCTCATTTTCTATTAGTAAGTATTTAAAAAAAGAACGAAAGCTTGATAACAGGTGTTGTAAGCTTGCACCCGATAAGCCCTGGCGATGCCTTTGTGATACCAACAAACGGATATGCTGGTCGTTTACCTGATCCCAGTCTGTTATTTGCTGCTTATCGCAGTAGGCGGTAAGTGAATTAAGATCACGGCAATAACTTTTTAAGGTATGTGGTGAGTAATTACGCTCATTGCGCAATTTAGCAAGAAATGAATCAATCCATTCCATTGCTGTTTTATTCATTTTGTTCTTCCTTAATCTCTTAGTCTTTTAAGTGACGCTTGAGTATGCGGGTCAGAACCTGGCCTAATAAAGAAAGAAAAAGTGTCCCCATATCAGGGCGAAAACGTTGTGGATCATAACTGCCAATCGCGATAATGCCATAACAGTTTTTGCTGTTTTTATCTTTTGCTAAGGGAACAATACCGGCAGATTGAATATCAGCGTCATCAAATAAGGCCTGCATTTGTTCCGCATTAAAGGAACCGCAAACCGGCTGTCTTCCGGTCATGACTTTTTCGCCAATCGCCAGTGCCGGTTGTTGCCAGGCAGTAAGATCAGCATGTTCTTTTAATACATCATTACCCGAGGCTAATAACTTAACCACGATCGCGTCGGCTTCAAAATCAGCACTAATACGTTGCTGGATTACTTTCAAAACATCATCCAGTGTCTCTGCATCCAGTAACTCGAGTATTAAGGTATTAACATTGGTATTCAGCTTTTCGTTATTTTGTGCCGTACCGATCAGGCTTTGTAACTTTCTTTTTTGTTCTTCTTTTTGTTCCCTTAAAATCTGTACCTGGCGTTCAATTAATGAAACGGCTGAACCGGTGTCATGCGATAAAACCATACCGGCCAATAAGTCCTGGTGGTCTTCAAAAAAGGCAGGGTGATCACGCAAATAACGCACAATCTCATGTTCAAAATCAGAGTCTTTTGCTTTGTAATCCTGGGAACTCATACTGTGACGATACCTTCATAAACTGTTGTTGCTGGTCCTGTCATCATAACGGGCGACGCCTCTCCTTGCCAGCTGATTTGCAAACTTCCACCCGCTAAATCAACCTGCACCTGCTCACTCAAATGTCCCTGTATACAACCAACCACCATGGCTGCACAGGCACCGGTACCACAAGCCAGTGTTTCACCCGCACCGCGTTCGTAAACACGTAAACGAATATGCGAATCATTAAGAACCTGCATAAACCCCGCATTTACCCGGTTAGGAAAAAGTGGGTGGCTTTCGATCGCGGCACCCAATATTTCCACTTTGGCCGTATCCACATTATCCACAATCGTGACCGCATGTGGGTTACCCATCGACACCGCGCCAATTTTTAACACCGTACCATCAATATCCAGGGCATATTCATCAAGACGGGTGTCGGCATGAAAAGGGATATTCCACGGATTAAACTCAGGCACACCCATATTGACCGTGACCTGCCCATCTTCTTGAATTTGTAATTCAATCACACCGGATGATGTTTCAACCCGGATCAGCTCTTTATCGGTTAAGCCTTTTTCACGTACAAAAACGGCAAAACAACGCGCACCATTACCGCATTGCTCGACCTCACCACCATCGGCATTAAAAATACGGTAGATAAAATCAACATCGTCCGACTCAGCCGCTTCTACTAATAATAGCTGATCACAGCCAATACCAAAGTGTCGATCGGCAATAAAACGTACCTGCTCTTCAGACAGATCGATATCCTGGCTAATCGCATCGATCACCACAAAGTCATTTCCCAAGCCATGCATTTTTGTAAAGTTAATTTCCATAGGAATATATTAAATTATATGTGCCACGAAGAACACCAAGAAGAAGGTGAATGACTCTTCGTGGTTACACTTCATTAAATTGAACATAATCCCGGTAAACACAGCGATCCATCACCACGGTAATACCCGCCGCCTGTGCACGTAAGGCTTCAGTCTCATTAATCACGCCGTCCTGTAGCCAAATGAGCGGGACTTCAAACTCAATACAAGCATCAATTATTGGCGCAATTTTATCCGGCGCACGAAACACATCAACCATATCGATTTTATTACGCAAGTCATGAGGAATTGAGGCCAAATCAGGATAGGCGGCTTCACCAAGTACCTCGTCTACTGCTGGTCGGACGGGTATTACTCGGTAACCAAATTCCTGCATCGCTTTAGAGACGGAATGACTTGGCCGATTTGCTTTAGGTGATAAACCAATAACCGCAATAATTTTTGCCTTCTCTAAAATAGATTTTATTTCATCAATATCAGGGTTAATAAACATTAAATTATGCCTAAAAAATACTAAACAATTCTCCAAATAACGCCGTTATACCTTATAGAAGTTCTAATTTAATTCCATTTAAAAACTTTTTCACTGTATATAAGTTATTGAAAATATTAAGTATAAAATTTATGCGAATAGATAAAACATTTCCCACACTTTTGTTATGCATATTAAGCTTCAATCTTCAATGCAGTTACGCAGGAGAAGAGCTAAAAAATGAGCCCATTTTACCCATTCCCCTGAAAATAGTGCTTAACCCGCAAAAAGTCGCTCTTGGTGAAAAACTATTCCATGATCCTTTGTTATCCCACAATAATAAGATGGCTTGTGCACAATGTCATCAACTAAACAATGGTGGTGACGATGGACTCAAAACTTCCATCACCAATAATGGAAAACCTGATTTAATTAATGCTCCAACAGTCTTTAACAGCATATTTAATTTCAGACAAACATGGCGAGGCGCTTTTAAAACACTAGAACTTCAGGCAGAAGGTGATTTAAAAAATCCACGTCATGCTGCGACTAACTGGCAGGAACTATTGCCAAAATTAAAATCAAAAGCCCATTACAAAACAGATTTTAATGCGATTTATCCTGAAGGTATAAATCGAGAATCCGTACTCGATGCCATTGCCACTTATGAAAAATCACTTATTACACCTAACTCTCGTTTTGATCAGTATTTACGCGGTAACAACAACGCATTGACTGCAGATGAAAAAGAAGGTTACACCCACTTTAAACGCTATGGCTGCATAGCCTGTCACCAGGGTGTCAATGTAGGAGGAAATGTATTTCAGAAACTAGGGCTGTTCGACAATTACTTTGAACACAGGGGCAAAATTACCAAGGCAGACTATGGCTTGTATAACGTTACAAAAGATGAAAAGGATAGGCATGTCTTCCGGGTACCCAGCCTGCGAAATGTCGCTGTTACAGGTCCGTATCTTCATGATGGTACATTTAAAGACTTACAAGATGTTATTGAAGTCATGGCCAAGTTTCAACTCGGTATAAGAATAAAAGAAAAACATGTACTCAAAATAAAAAAGTTCTTACAAACTTTAACCGGTGAATATAAAGGAAAACCGCTGAATAAGGACAACAAGTAACATGTTCTCAAAAAAAACAAAACACATGTTGCTTACAATAAGTGTACTTATTTCACTTATCACACTGTTATTTATAAGTATGAATCTGGCAGACCCTTACAACCATAACAATATTCTTAAAAATATTGTTACCGTAAAAAACATTAACAACAAAATTGATAAAGATATATTATTAGTCAGAGCAGGACTGGTACGCCATTACAACAGCCTGGACAACGGTTTTTTAAATATAAACTCTGCTTTCTCTGATCTAAAAAATAACTTCTCTGCAAACAACAATAAAAAAACAAATAAAATAATTCGATTATTGGGCGAGCTGGATAATTCTATCCAACTAAAAGAGGAAGTAGCAAATACACTAAAATCAGATATTGGTGTATTAAGAAATTCACTCATGTACTTTTCTCTACTGAGTGAAGAGCTCAATAAAAAATTTAACACGGAAACAAATGAACATTCACATAATGCTTTACATCAAATATTATCTACCGATTTATTTTATTTAAACGCACATATTCTTCGCATACTTCGCAATCCAACCACATTAATCGAATCCGGATTATCTGACGATATAAATGACTTTAAGAAAAAAATAAATTTTGTAAAAAACATCTATTTTAAAGAAAACCTTAACCTGCTATCGAAACACTTGGGGGTTATTCTTAATCGTAGCCTGGCAGTAGAAGAAGCCTTACACAAAGTATCCAGCACTCAATTGTCGAAAACTGTTGATATAATTCACCGAAACTATCTTGATATTCACAACCAATATCTAAATATTAGCGATATTCATCTGGTTTTTATTTATTTACTTATTATTATATTAGTTATCTATAGCGGGAAACTGGTGTGGAATATTTCTTCTGCTACAAATGACATACATGAAATGTCAGCACATCTTAGATATCAAAAACAAGCGCTTGATGCTCATGCGATTGTTACTGTTACTGATAAAAACGGAATTATTAAAGATTTAAATAACTACTTTTGCCTGATGTTTCATGTCAAAGAAAAAGACATGATAGGCCAGAAACATCACCTAATTGATAGCAGCGCCTCACGACATTCTTTTCTTGGAAAAATTTTCAAAACTATCAGTTCGGGTGAGATATGGCAGGGAGAAATAGAAGATAAAACTAAAAGTGGAAACGAAGTCTGGTTAAATCAGACTATCGTGCCGTTTATTGGTAACAATGGTTCTATTTATCAATTTGTCACTATTGGTACTGATATCACGGGCCAAAAAATTGCAGAAAAAGATATCAAACACCAGGCATATCATGATGCCTTAACCCATCTTCCTAACCGCCGTTTGATGTTAGACCGCTTAGAACAAGCAGTTAATATATGCCACGCGCACAACTATATTGGCAGCATAATGTTTATCGATCTTGATCGTTTTAAAACCATTAATGATTCATTGGGGCATAGTGTTGGTGATCAGTTACTTATCCAGGTAGCTGAACGGCTATCACATTGCATTAGTAGCAAAGGAACTGTAGCACGCTTTGGTGGAGATGAATTTGTAGTACTGTTACCTGAAATAGATAAAAACATTAATCATGTAATACTAAAAACTCAGCAGTTAGCAGAAGACATACTGTTAGAAATATCCCGGGCATTTGAAATTAATAACCGAACACTACATACTAATTGCAGCATCGGGGTCACAATCTTTCCTGAAAAAAATCAAAATATACAACATATTTTACAGCAAGCTGATATTGCTCTTTACAGGGCTAAAGATGCTGGCAGAGATTGCGTTAAATTTTATGATTCAACAATGCAGGAAAGTGTAGAAAATCGACTACTAATTGAAACTGACATTCACAATGCGTTAACCAATAATGAATTCGTTCTATACCTGCAACCACAATATAACTATAACAAAGAGATAATCGGTGCCGAAGTATTACTACGCTGGATTCACCCTGAAAAAGGTATAATTTCGCCACTAGACTTTATTCCTATTGCCGAGGAAACCGGTAAGATTATCAAAATTGGTGAATGGATATTTGAAACAATTTTTCTAAAAATCAAATCCTGGTGTGAATTAAACTTCAATCATATTGCTTGCAAACGTATTGCCATCAATGTCAGCCCGTTACAATTTATGCAGCCCTATTTCGTTACCTTAGTCATTGCGCTAATTGAAAAAACAGGTGTTGATCCGTCCAGAATAGAATTTGAAATTACCGAAAATATGCTGGTCGAAAATACTACAGAAACCATTGAAAAAATGAACGCTCTTAAAGCAATCGGCATCAGTTTTTCCATTGATGACTTTGGTACCGGTTATTCATCGTTATCTTACCTGAATAAAATGCCAATCGAAAAAGTGAAAATTGATCAGGCATTCATTCGGGATATCCATAAAACTTCCAGTAATGAAACAATTGTCCATACGATTATCTACATGGCAAAAAACCTCGGTATGAATGTCATCGCTGAAGGTGTAGAAACTATAGAAGAACTTGAATGCATCTATAACCTGGGCTGTTTCAATTACCAGGGTTTCTATTTTGACAAACCAATGCCGATCCACGAATTTGAGACATTAATCAGTAAACAACAATCCATCGCTTAATTCTTTTTCAACATCATCTCTTGTATACAGTCCGGTGCAGTTCTACGCTATAATACTCTAAAATAAGCCAACGGCTAATTCGTATTTCGCCTATATTACCCCTGAGTATACAATGATCACAATTGGTAAAACATACACTTTAAAAGCTGTTAAAAAGCTCGATTTTGGCGTTTATTTAGATGCGGAAGATTTATACGAAGTCCTCTTACCTAAAAAGTATGTGCCTCGCGACCTTAAGATGGGGGATGAAATTGAGGTCTTTCTTTATCTCGACTCAGAAGACCGCCCTGTTGCCACCACGTTAAAACCGAAAGCTCAACTCGGTGAGTTTGCCTATTTAGCCGTGGTTGATGTCAATGATGCAGGTGCATTTTTAGACTGGGGTTTAGAGAAAGATCTGTTCGTGCCTTTTGCCGAGCAACACCGCCCGATGGAAGTCGGTCGTTCTTATATTGTTTATTTGTACCTGGATAAACTAAAAGGCCGCATCACCGCCTCATCAAAAATTGATAAATTTCTCGATGATGAAAAAGCGCATGACTTTACACCACAACAAGCGGTTAAATTACTTATCGCCAATACTACCGAGCTTGGCTATAAAGCCATTATTAATAATAGCCACTGGGGTGTACTCTATAAAAACGAAGTACAGCAACGTTTAAGTTTTGGCCAGAGCATTGATGGTTTTATTAAACGCATTCGCCCCGATAATAAAATTGATTTAAGCCTGCAACAAGGCGGTATACAAAACCGGGATAAACATGAAAAATTAATCCTGGATTACCTCAATCTACAACCCCAGGGCTTCGCACAAATACATGACAAAACTGATCCTAAAGTTATTTCTGATTTATTCGGTATCAGTAAAAAAGCCTTTAAAAGAGCGCTGAGTAATTTATACAAAGAAAGAATAATTAATATCGAAAAAGATGGTATTAATATTGTAAAAAAAACTTAAGCTTGCTCGAAACAACAATAAGAAAACAACTTATGCATTATCAGCAAATGCCATATTTTTATTAAAGAAATCGAAACACGACTCATTAAACTCTCGGTGAATTTCATTTAATTCGTAATATTCAACACCATAGATATAACGCCCACTTTCTTCTTTTTCCCACATTATCTTTCCTTTGAACGCAATGGGGAATTGCTGTTGGTATTCGTTAGAATCATCTGTTGGTCTATATATCATTAAGACAATATTTTTCTGTATTAATTTTTCATGCAAACGTATTTGAATGCCGGTAACGCTAAAATCATTACTTACACATGCAATAATTTCATCATTCGCTATAAGCTTTAACATTAACTTTCCATGAACACGCGGAGCTACACGGTTCTCTTCCGTAGCGCGCTCAATATCATTCACATGCTGAAAGGTAAAGCCAGACAATAATTTATTAATACGCTCAGTTACACCTAGTAAATCAGTACCAATGGTGGCAGTAGTTTGTATTTTTGAAGAACTGTCGTCCAATGTTTCAAATAATTTTTTAAGTGTTGTTTGTAGCTCACTCAATTGTTCTAACTGACTATCGCTCGCAATCAAGATATCATTATTTGCCGTTGATGACTCTATAACTTGCTGTCCCATTTTTTCAATTGTGCTTCGTGTTTCACCTGCTATTTCCTGATTTTGTTGCACTTGTTGAACAACACCTTTCATGGTGACAGAAACTTGATCAACTTTATTCGTTACTGTGGTCACAATCGTTTTAATTTCTTCAAGTGAACTTGATGTGCTTTGTGATAAAGAGCGTACTTCATCTGCCACAACAGCAAAGCCCCTTCCTGCCTCACCCGCTCGTGCAGCTTCAATCGCAGCATTTAATGACAACAGATTTGTTTGTTCGGCAATAGAATTAATGGTACCAACGATATTGCCAATTTGCTCGGCAGAATCAGCGAGTTCTTCAATTTCAGATGATGCACGATTAACTTCAGAAGCCGTTTGATCCATTTGATCGATATTTTTTTGTAAATTTGCAATACCTTGCTTCGCTTGCTGCTCCGAATCTTTCGCTAGCTCCATACCATTTTGTGCAGATGCTTTTACTTTTTCAGATATTTCAAGTAATTGTTCTGTCGCCGAAGACACCTCTTGAGAACGCTGCCGTTCATTCTCGCTTGATTTTGCAATCTCTTTTGAGATAGTTGAAATTTGAAATGCAGATTGCCCCATCCCTCTGCCATTACCATGCACATTTCGCATAATACTATTCAGTTTTTCTAACATATCATTAAAGCTACTTTCCAAAGTGCCTATTTCATCTAATGAGGTATGAGGCACTTTTTTTGTTAAATCACCAGCTTTAACCGATTCCAGAGCAGAACATAAAGCACGAATAGGTTTCACAAACATCGTCGCGACTATACCGATGATGATAAACTGTATAATAAACTCCAGTCCGGATTCCCAAAATGAATTAAAAATATATGCCGCATGATTAGCTTGTAATTGTTGAACAACGTTATCGGCTACATTATTGGTTTTAGCTATTTCAATCATCTTACTCAGCTCATTTGATGCTAACAATCGATTAAAGATCGTCGTCACCATGGTCACCATGAAAAAACCAAACTGCAACTTCCACCGGATACTTAGCCGAAAAAACCAGTTCATCTGAAACCTCTACTTACGCTTTTTGTTGAAGATTGAAATAGTGTCATTTTGAAATTAGTCCCTAGATTATATCGGCGTAAAACCCGGCTCCCTTTAACCATAATAAAGGCAGTAAAATATAAATTTCCAATTCACAGTAAGTTTAGACAATAGCTTACTATCCGTAAGTTTAATGGCAGCAATGTACTCTAACTAATTGATAAATATATGGTTTATAATAAAAATATAAAATGCTAATGTATAAAACAACATATTTCATTAAAATGTGGCATTTAAAGCTCTTTATTTGGAGTATATTGCCCTTTGACTCAAACACCGCTTAAGCACAATGAAACACGCACAAGAAATATTACAAAATACCTTTGGTTATGACAGTTTTCGTCACCATCAGCAGGATATTATTCAAAGCCTGTTAAACGGTGAAGACAGCCTGGTGCTGATGCCTACCGGCGGTGGTAAATCTTTATGCTATCAAATTCCCGCCATGGTACGAGACGGGGTCGGTATTGTTATTTCGCCGTTGATTGCACTGATGCAAGACCAGGTTGACGCCTTGCAACAACTTGGTATTCGATCTGCCTTTCTTAATTCATCCATGGATAACTCAGAGCAACAACAAACTGAACAATTACTTTTAAATAATGAAATCGATCTTTTATACGTCGCGCCAGAACGCTTAATGACGAATAAAATGTTATCGTTAATTGAACGCGCTACTATTTCCCTGTTTGCAATCGATGAAGCACATTGTGTTTCACAGTGGGGACATGACTTCAGAAAAGAATATCAACAACTTCGTATATTACATGAGCGCTTCCCCAGCGTGCCGCGCATCGCCCTCACCGCTACCGCGGATAAACGGACTCGCCAGGAAATCATCGAGCAGCTTAACTTACATAATGCCAATGTTTTTATAAACAGTTTCGATCGTCCCAATATTAATTACACCATTAGCGAAGGCAGTAATGCCCGTGATCGACTCTGGTCATTTTTAGAAAACGAACACCCCAATGATTCAGGTATTGTGTATTGTCTATCGCGTAACAAGGTTGATAAAACCGCCGCCTGGTTGGAACGCCAGGGACGAAAAGCACTACCCTATCACGCCGGTTTATCTGCCGAGATGCGGCAAGAACATCAACGCCGTTTTTTACGCGAAGATAATATTATTATTGTTGCCACCATTGCCTTTGGCATGGGCATCGATAAACCCGATGTACGTTTTGTTGCGCATTTAAGTTTACCAAAAAGCATTGAAGCCTATTACCAGGAAACAGGACGCGCTGGTCGCGATGGTCAACCCGCTAATGCCTGGATGAGTTACGGCTTACAGGATGTAATTAGTTTAAGACAAATGGCAGAGAGTAATGACGCCAGCGAACAATTTAAACGCATCTTACATAACAAGCTTGAAACCATGCTGGCTTTATGTGAGCAACAACATTGCCGACGCCAGTCTATCCTTGCTTATTTTGATGAAGAGCTAAAGCAGCCTTGCGGTAACTGCGATACCTGTCTGAACCCGCCAGAAACCTGGGACGCAACTGAAGCAGCAAGAAAAGCCTTGTCTTGTATACACCGCACCGAGCAACGCTTTGGTGTTAATTATGTGATCGATGTTTTACTTGGCAAAGATACGGATCGGATAAAACAGTTTCAACACGATAAAGTCAGCACCTATGGCATTGGCAAAGAACACAATGATAATGAATGGCGCAGTGTTTTGCGGCAATTACTTTCACTCGGTTATATCTTTTCTGACGTTGAAGGTTATGGTGCATTAAAGCTCGCTGAAAAATCACGTCCATTCCTCCGCGGCGAGATAGAACTTGTTTTACGCAAACCACAAACTGAAACTAAGAAAAGCAAAAAAACCAAAACGAAAAGTCATCTGCATCAACACGATCAAGACTTGTTTGAAAAGCTGCGCGAACATCGCCTAGCCTTAGCGGAAGAAATGGGTGTGCCACCTTATATAATTTTTCATGACAGCACCCTGGAAGAAATGGCACAACGTCGTCCGGCTTCACTGGATAAAATGCAATACATCCCCGGTATTGGAGAAAAGAAACGCGATAAATTTGGCCAATCGTTTTTAGACATTATTTTAGATAACCCACTACCCGAGTTATTAAATAATAACCTTAGTGATACTGTGAATGAAACCTTAGTGCTAATCGAACAAGGTCTCGATATTCATGACATCGCACAAAAACGTGACATTAAACTGGCCACAGTTTATGGCCATTTAGCCGAAGCGATAGAGGTCGGCTTGCTTGATGTAGTTGACGTATTTCAACTCAGCCCCGCAGAATATGATGAAATCGTTACTGCACTCGAATTACCCGATAATGATGGCCGTCTCAAGCCCGTCTATGAAACGTTTGATGGCCAATATGATTACGGTGTTTTAAAATGTGTGCAGGCGAGTTTTTGACTTACTTTTATAATATCTAAACCAATCGTTACTGTCACACCCGGTTTAATATTGTAAGTCTATATTTTTCAATATAGCAATCCCATAAACGGAAGATCGATTAATACGTAATAATGCTACTCCTTAGATATTAGAACTCGAACATCCCCCCTGTGCCTGATAGGATTATATAAATAATGTAAATAGATTAGGCG
>CAMYJG010000051.1 GCA_947258695.1 uncultured Ectothiorhodospiraceae bacterium
GCCGTTGCGGAACCTGGCATTTCGGGGCCAAAGACATGCGAAAAGTTAATGCCGGCACTTTCAAAAACTTCACCACCATCCATAACACGGGTACGGCCACCACCACTTAAGTGCTCTCCAGGTTCTCGTTCCCAGTCATCGTGGATAAACTTGCCTTTGCCATCTTCATCTTCCAGGGCCTTGCAAATTGAATCCTGTAAACCTAATAAATAATTCTTTACCGCTTCTGTATCTGGCGCGTTCATTCTTTTACCACTTATTTTTATTGGACACGAAGGACACGAAAAACACAAAGTATTAAAAGATTGAACCACTGGGGTCACGGGGAACACGGGGTAAAATATTAATTCCCAGTGATCCCAGTGATCCCCGTGTTCCCCGTGTTCCCCGTGTTCCCCGTGGTTTTATTCTTTTCTTAGTGTGCTTGGTGCCCTTCGTGGCTATTTCAGTTATTGTCGTATTATTTCATCTGTTAATGCATCCCGAATTTCACTTGGGTTTGCATTGATATTAGTTTCACCTTCAATCACATGTTCAATCTCACCGCCAAAGATATCTTTAACCTGTTCACTTGTTCTTGCTGCTTCCTGAGTCGCTATATTTGCACTGGTTGAAATAATCGCGCCAGAAAAATTTTCACATACCATGTGACGGGTTTATCTGCATTATTCCAGCTTTCTAATAATTTTTTTTCAATCTGTTTTTCTAAAGGTAGCAGGTAAGGTTTCAATTGTTCAAAATTTGCTGCTATTAAAATCAAGCCCTTTTCTTTTTCTCGCTGTTTTAATTCTAAGATTTTTTTAACCGCGGAAATATTTTTAGGATCACAACCTAAGCCATATACCGCCTCGGTTGGATAAGCGATGACATCACCTTGTTGTAAAGCCGCTACAGCCTTATTAATCTGCAGCTGCTGTTTCTTCGCTGTCATCTGTTTCTACAGCTTCAGTGAAACCACATTCTTTTTGCGGACACACTTTTTCAGTACCACGACGCTTTGTTGTTTTAAGCGTTAACATCGGCCAGCCACAATCAGGGCATGCTTCATTAATTGGTTCATTCCAGACGGCATACGTACAATCCGGGTAATGCTGACAAGAAAAGAAGATTTTGCCGTTACGTGATTTACGTTTAAGCATATTACCTTTATGACATTCCGGGCACTCTACACCCATGTCCTGTGGTTTTTCTAAAGGCTCAATATGTTTACATTCAGGATAACTACTGCAGCCGATAAACTTGCCATAACGTCCATGGCGAATAATTAAATCTGATTCGCATTCCGGACACTTACGATCTTCGATCACTTCCGGTTCAGCATTGGCATCTTCATTAACATTGCGGGTGTAATCACATTCTGGATAATCATTACAACCTATAAATCGACCACGACGTCCTAAACGAATCGCCATGTCGCCGCCACACTTTGGACATTTCTCTTCAATTTGCTCATGTGTGACATCTTTACGATCAACGCTGGCTTCTTTATCTACCACCAGGTCTTTAAACGGTTGCCAGAACTCTTTCATCATCGGCACCCATTTTTCTTCACCGCGTGAAATGGCATCAAGATGATCTTCCATCTTTGCAGTGAAATCATAATCCACATACTGGGTGAAATGTTCTGTTAAAAACTTGGCAACAATACGGCCGACATCGGTTGGGATAAACCGCTTTTTATCCATTTCAACATACTCGCGTGATTGCAAAGTTGAAATAATCGAAGCATAGGTCGATGGTCGTCCAATACCAAACTCTTCCAGGGCTTTAACCAGGCTCGCTTCAGAAAATCGCGGTGGCGGCTCAGTAAAATGTTGTTCAGGTAAAACTTTATTGAGTTTTACTTTATCACCTTCTTCTAAAGGAGGTAGTAAGCGATCTTTATCATCTGCAGGTGCTTTAGCATCATCGGTACTTTCCTGGTAAACCGCCATAAAACCCGGTTTAACCAGGGTAGAACCGTTTGCACGGAATAAATTACCTTTACCTGCTGACATATCAACAGCAACCGTGTCCAGGGTGGCATGAATCATTTGACATGCAACCGTACGTTTCCAGATTAAGTCGTATAAACGAAACTGATCTTTGGTTAAAAACTTTTTAATTTTTTTCGGTTCATGCAACACTGAAGTAGGGCGTACCGCCTCATGCGCTTCTTGTGCATTCTTTGCCTTGGTTTTATAAACCCGTGCTTCATCGGGTAAATTTTCTTTACCATACTTATCTAAAATATAGCCACGGATTTCTTCAAGCGCATCTTGAGCAAGATTAACTGAGTCGGTACGCATATAGGTAATTAAACCTACTGTCTCTCCATCAAGATCAATACCTTCGTATAATTGCTGAGCAATACTCATTGTTTTACGTGTTGTAAAACCCAGCTTACGAGATGATTCTTGTTGTATTGTTGATGTCGTAAAAGGTGCAGTAGGATTTCGCTTGCGTTTTTTCTTCTCAATTTTTTCTACAACAACAAAGCCATCTTTTGCACCGCTATTAATTGCTTTTTCCGCATCCTTGGCTTTCTTTTCCGAATTAATTGTAAACTGACTAAGTTTTTTATCTTTTAAGTATGTCAGCTTACCGGTAAAAGCTTGCTTATCATGTTCAAGCTCAGACTCAATGGTCCAATATTCTTTTGGTTTAAATTTTTCTATTTCGAGTTCACGTTCTACTATTAAACGTAAAGCCGGGCTTTGTACCCTGCCTGCTGATAAACCACGACGAATTTTTTTCCATAACAGGGGAGAAAGGTTAAAGCCTACCAGGTAATCTAAACCCCGGCGTGCAAGTTGTGCATCTATCATATCCTGTGAAAGCTCACGCGGATCTTCTATTGCTGCTTTGACTGCATTTTTTGTTACCTCGTTAAAAGCAACCCGCCCCACTTTTTTATCTTTTAATAAACCTCGCTCTTCTAATAATTCGTATAAATGCCAGGCAATGGCCTCACCCTCACGATCCGGATCCGATGCGAGATATAAAGCATCGGCTTTCTTTAATGCTTTAGCGATTGCGTCAACATGTTTTTCATTTTTTTCAATTTGTTGAAACTTCATATGAAAATCATTAGCAGGATCAACAGCACCTTCTTTCGGTAATAAATCACGCACGTGACCATACGAAGCCAATACTTCAAAACCTTTACCAAGGTATTTTTTTATTGTCTTCGCTTTAGCGGGTGACTCTACAATGACGACACTTTTTGCCATAATTTTTAAACCATTACCATAAAAGGAAATGCCCGCTTAAGGCGGGCACTACAGTGTTTATTGAATGTTTTGTTCAATACAACTCAATGCATTGCTCCTGGAATTTCTTCAAATACTAAGTCTTCCATCCAGGCATACGCAGCTTCGCGCCCGGGTTGATTAAATAACACCATCAATACAACCCACTTAAGTTGCTCAAGATCTATTTCTTCTGACTCTAAAGCCATTACACGATCAATCACCATCTCACGTGTATTATGATCCAGCACACCTGTTTGCTCTAAAAACATTAAAAAACCACGACTATCTAAATCAAGCTTTTCAATTTCTTCTGCAGTATAAATGCGAATTGATTCAGCATTTAAAACAAGCGCTTCGGTACCATCTTGTAAACCGGCTAAACCTTCCAGCCACAAGAAAGCCTTACTGATCTCCGCTTTGTGGAAACCTGCTTGCTCCAATTCTGTCCTGAGTGATTCTTCATCTGCATCGAACTCAATTTCATCATTCATGTAGTTCTCAAACAGATACATCAACACTTCAAGTATATTTTCTTTCATATTAAATCCTCTTACCTGCCTTGACAGTAGTAGCCACCAGATAAGGCTGTTACATACCCTTGCAATTCCAGTACCAATAGCATGGAGCAAACCGCATCCGCAGTCAATCCACTTCTTTCAACCACTTTATCCACTGAAGTGGGTTCAAAATCAACACATTTCAATACTTGTTGGTACTCTTCATCTACATTATTTATGGAACAAGGTTCAATTTTTTCTGCTACGGACACTTTTTCAGCAGATTGTAGTGCATCACCATGCACCATATTTGCAAAAGACCCAAGTTCTTCAAGGATATGATCGGCAGTTTCAACCAGTTTTGCCCCCTGGCGTATTAATGCGTGGCAACCTTTTGCCAATGGATGATGAATAGATCCTGGTACCGCAAATACTTCACGATCTTGTTCAATGGCTAAACGTGCGGTAATCAAGGAACCGCTTTGTAAGGCTGCCTCAACCACTAATACACCCATGCTCAGACCACTGATTATTCGATTTCGTCGAGGGAAATTACCTGGCAATGGCGGTGTTCCTGGTGCATATTCAGATACAATTACGCCATTTTCAGCGATTTTATGCGCTATTTCACGATTTTTAGCCGGATATACCCGATCTAAACCTGTTCCAGTGACTGCTACAGTAAATCCATGCCCAGTTGAATTCCTTAATATACTGTCCAATGCCCCTTGATGGGCAGCCACATCAATACCTAGCGCAAGGCCGCTGGTCACCGTCATTCCCATTGAGGTTAAATAAGCGGCAAAATCAAACGCAATATCTTTGCCTGCATGAGATGGATTACGACTACCAACAATAGCAAGTTGGGGCAGGCTTAATATTTCTGGCTGACCTAAAATATATAAGACTGGAGGAGCATCAGGTATCGATCTTAACAATGAAGGATAGTCAGCATTATCTAAGGTTAAAATACTGGCATTTTCCTGTTTCAGCCAGTTTAAGTCGTTTTCGACTTTTTCCCCGTCTGGGTTAGCTAAACCTTGAATAATCTTTTCAGAAAGACCTGCTTGCTGCCAGGCTGATTGTCCTGCATCTAAAATAGCTGCTGGAGTCTTAAAAACGTCAAGAAGTGAATGTATGCGTACCGGCCCAAGATTAGGCACATGGCTAAGTGCTAGCCAGCTCGCGAGAGAATTATCTGTTTGATTCATTATACCTGTCCCCACCAATTCCATTTGGTAAGGACACTATAACATTAAATAGATTACTTATGGATTTTCAAAGTAATCCTCAATATGTATTGCTCGATCTCCTTCCATCACTAAGGCGTAGCTTATATCTTTATAGGTTTTAAATACCATCAAAATACCAGCCCGTTCATCAGGCAACTCGACGCTGGAAAATAGGAAACGGGTAGAATCCGTCACTTCCGCACCTTTTTGCATGACGGCTAATACATGTCCCGGAGCTAAACCATCTTCTTCACCACGATTTAATACCACGATCATGTATTGACCAATTTGAGAAACACCATTGTAAACCGACACAATTTGCCCCTTAACATCTTGCTCTGGAGAGCGCGGTGTAAACTGGAACATTTGTTGATGTTCTTCATGCGGGATTAACACATCATTATTCAATACTTCGCGCAAAGCCTTGGTAACAACCAAGGTAGCAAGTTCTTCATCTTCACTCGGTGCTTTAATTAAACGTGCATCGGCTGTATAAATCGCTTCATAACCTAAGACATCACCTGATTCAGGATCAACATATTCTTGACCAGGGCGAACAATATTATAACCGGTAAGTGGTTTATCCATATTTCGTGCATAAATACGGTTACCTGTTCCACTGATAAGATGCTCTTCATAGCTGGAAACAATATAAGGCGCATCTTCTAATTGTTCTTCAGTCACGACACGAGGACGATCTAAAAATGGTCGTATTGCAGACATTGGAATCGTAGAAATCGCTTTATGAATACCACTGACCCGGGAAGAAGGCGATAACTTCACCACTTTTAAGCCCGGCTTAACCGGCTCTAATCGAGTTCCTTTTGCCGTAGATTTGGGCACATCAACCGGTACAACACCTGCCTGACCATCCAGGGTAATGTAGGGTTTACCGTCAACGATATACATCACGATAACATCACCAGGGTAGATTAAATGTGGATTACGAATACCCGGGTTAATATGCCAAACTGAAGGCCATAACCAGGGGTCATTTAGAAATTTCTTTGAAATATCCCATAAAGTATCACCTTTAACCACAACATAACGTTCAGGATAGTCTGGCGTTATAACAGATGAGAGCTCTGTTCCAGGTTGATTTTCAATCGAGGCTAAATCTGCTTCTTCAACAGGTTCGGGCTCCATTGGTTCAGGTTTTACAATAGGGGCTGGTTTCATAGCTGGCTCCGAAGAACTACAACCATTTAAACCGATTGTTATAAACGCGGGCAGAAGATTTTAGTATTCATATACTTCCCTTAAAGTGAGGGGCTAAAAAATAAAATTTAATTATTAATTTTGGAATATGTAAGTGTATTTAGTGCAAAATTAGCAAAAAATCCAGTTATTTTTCCTTCTTCTTAACACCTTCTTATCTATTAGTATCATTATGTTAGCAGCTTTTCCTACTAATGTACTAGAGAAACATGAGATAAAGTTAATGTAAATAGGATCTGGTGTAAAAACCTGCTACAAAATATAATATCGACGCTATTTCTATACTTAATATGAATTAAACGGGTAAATATTACAATTTCATGGCTATTTTAAACATTTTACATTTTCCAGATGATCGCTTACGCACTAAAGCCCAGGCGGTAACTGAAGTCACCGACAAGCACCGTACATTAATCAAAAATTTGCTTGAAACCATGTACGATGCCCCTGGAATTGGCCTCGCCGCCACCCAGGTCAATGTGCATGAGCGTATTTTGGTTATCGACATATCTGAAGAAAAAAATGAGCCAATTGCGCTAATTAACCCCGAAATTCTAGAAAAAGATGGCGATCAGGAGTTTGATGAGGGCTGTTTATCTGTCCCAGGAATTTATGAAACCGTCCACCGCGCTGAAAAAATTCGGGTTAAAGCACTCAATGAAAAAGGTGAAAATATTGAAATGAATGCAGAGGGATTACTTGCCGTTTGTATCCAGCATGAAATCGATCATTTAGACGGCAAACTGTTTGTTGATTATTTATCACAACTTAAAAAACAACGTATTCGCAAAAAGCTTGAAAAACAGCAAAGAAATGCTATGTAAGCGTCTAAGCCTCTAATTTCGCTAACTTTTTAATTAAATCCTTCAATGCCAGCCCTTAAAATAATTTTTGCCGGAACACCCGATTTTGCCGCAAGCGCACTGACTGCACTTATCGAATCAGAGCATGAAATCGTTGCCGTATATACCCAACCCGATCGCCCAGCGGGAAGAGGGCGTAAATTACGTGCCAGCCCTGTCAAAGAGGTCGCTCTGAAATATAATATCCCTGTTTTGCAGCCTGAAAATTTAAAACAAACTGAAACACAGGAAGAATTAAGAAATTTTAATGCCGATGTGATGGTGGTGGCAGCCTATGGTTTGCTTCTTCCACAAGCTGTTTTAGATATCCCTCGCTATGGCTGTTTAAATATCCATGCTTCCTTACTGCCACGCTGGCGTGGTGCCGCTCCGATTCAACGTGCTATTGCTGCTGGTGATAAACAATCCGGTATTACTATTATGCAAATGAATGCCGGGCTGGATACCGGTGATATATTGCAACTCAGTTCATGCCCAATTAAAGATACTGACAATGGTGGCGATCTGCATGATCGATTAGCTGAAATAGGGGCGACTGCTATTTTAGAAACACTAAATAATTTAGATGACAAGCTAGCAAACGCATTAGCTCAAGATGAGTCTGTAGCAACCTATGCTCACAAACTTGATAAACAAGAGGCACTCATAAACTGGCAAAATTCGGCTATCGAAATAGAACGACTTATTCGAGCCTTTAATCCCTGGCCTGTTGCATTCACTTACCTCAATAATAAACCCTTGCGTATCTGGCAAGCAGACGCGCAAGCACAACAATCAGATCTTGAACCTGGTACTGTTATCAACTGCGACAAAAAAGGTATTGATATTAGCTGTGGAGAAGGTGTATTGCGCATACTTAAACTTCAACCATCGGGAAGTAAAGCAATGGATACTGCTGCCTTTATGAACGGGCATGCTAAGCAACTTCCTGTTGGTAGCTTATTGCAAAGTTCTTTATCAGAATGAATAGTCGACTAGCAGTCGTAAAAGTTTTATCACAAGTCACTTTAAACGGTCGTAATCTTCCAGACGCGATTGCTCATTATAGCGATGTAATCGATGAAAATGATCGAAGCTTTATTCAGGCAATGAGCTACGGTGTTATCCGTTTTTATCCACGATTACAGTTTATTGCCAAGCAACTTATCAGCAAACCCCTTAAAACAAAGGATCAGGATGTCCTTCTGTTAATACTAAGTGGTCTATATCAACTAATTGAAATGCGTGTTCCCGATCATGCTGCAGTTTCTGAAACCGTAAAAGTTACCAAGGCACTAAAAAAGCCCTGGTCTAAAAATTTAGTCAACGCCGTATTGCGAAACTATCAACGCCAGGCAGCGACAATAAATAACAAACTCGATAAAAATGCTGAAGCAAAATATGCTCACCCTTACTGGTGGATCAAATTAATTAAAACCAGCTGGCAGGAAAATGATCGTTGGCAAAAAATTTTAAACGCCAATAACATCAATCCACCAATGACCTTGCGAATCAACACCAGGCATATAGAGCGAGAAAATTACCTTACTCAATTAAAACAACTTGATATCACTGCTTCGGCTGGAAAATATTCAGCTGATGCGATTTACCTGGACAAACCGGTACCGGTAAATGTACTTCCATTATTTAACGAAGGAAAGGTCTCTGTTCAGGATGAAGCCGCACAACTTGCAGCAGTGCTTTTAAATCCACAAAAAGGTGAACGAATACTGGATGCCTGTGCAGCACCCGGTGGAAAAACCATTCATTTACTTGAACAGGAGAGTGACATTGAGCTCACCGCACTGGATATAGAAGAAAGTCGACTGCAGAAAATACAGGAAAACCTGAACAGGACAGGCTTTAAAGCAAAGCTTTTAGCCGCAAACGCCTTTGAACCGGTATCCTGGTGGGACAATAAAATGTTTGATCGTATTTTACTCGATGCACCCTGTAGTGCCAGCGGAGTTATACGTCGTCATCCCGATATTAAATTACTTCGACAAGAGCATGACATTGCTAAATTAGTACATGATCAGGCGCAAATTCTCAATGCACTCTGGCCTCTGTTGAAGCCAGGAGGTATGCTGTTATATGCAACATGTTCCGTTATAGCAGAAGAAAATACCCTGCAAATTCAACATTTTCTTCAACAACAGACAGATGCAGCACTTCAGCCAATTAATACTGACTGGGGTCTTCAGCAGGCTGCCGGGAAACAAATATTACCCGGTGAAGGCGGAATTGACGGCAAAAATGGAATGGATGGATTCTTTTATGCACTTATACAAAAGCAATAAAGCTCCAAAACTATTGCTTGGCAAACTCATATTTGCTGTCTCTCTATGTGCCCTTATGCTTATTGGTTTTAATAAACCATCTTATTCTGAAGGTTTCAGAATTCTTGCCGCAGAAACTAAAATAAAAGATCACTTAATTCAACTTGAAGCGAATATGGATCTTAAATTTTCAGAAGACGCACTTGAAGCTCTTCGTAGTGGTGTACCATTAATCGTCCTAATCAATATAGAAATATATGAAGATAGAAACTGGTGGTGGGATAAATCAGTTGCTGAACTTGAGCAAGGTTATTTATTGTTGTATCACGCCTTATCTGAAAAATATATTATTCATAATCTGAATAGTGGAGCACAACAAAACTTTATTAGTTTAAATACAGCTTTATTTTCTTTAAGCAATATTCGTGATTTTCCATTGATTGATAAAAACCTGCTGGATACAGATGAAAACTATTACGTACGATTACGAACATATCTTGATATAGAATCTTTACCTGCACCAATGCGTCCGATTGCTTATATATCTTCACAATGGCAACTTCAAAGTGACTGGTTTTCATGGCCATTAAAATATTAATTAAACGCTTTTTCTCTGGTAACACACCTATTGCGGTCGTGGTAGTGCTGTTATTAACATCACTCTATTTAATGAGTGTGGCAACACATAACTCGTTACTCTTTGGTCGTCTCTATTCATTATTAATTGGCATTAACTTACTTGCGACTATTTTGCTAATAGTTTTAATTGGTAAAAGTGTCTGGCATCTTATTCAACAATATCGCCAGGGTAAGACCGGTTCACGACTAACCACCCGGTTAGTTATTATGTTTATGATTCTTTCTGCTACACCTGTCTCGGTTGTATATTATTTCTCCCTTGATTTTTTACAGCGAGGTATTGATAGCTGGTTTGATGTTCGTGTAGAAAGTGCTCTGACTGATGCCCTCGAACTAAGTAAAACTTCGCTTGGTGTACGTACCCGTGAATTACTCCGACAAACTAAACAAATGTCACCACGTTTGGATGCAATTTCAAATGAGCTGGCAACACTAACATTAAACGAACTGCGTATTGAAAGTGGAGCAAATGAGCTCACTTTGTTTACTAATGATGGTCGTATAATTGCATCAAGTATTAGTGAAACCACGCGTCTTTTGCCACAACATTTAGAAGATACTTCATTACAATCTTTAAGACAGGGTCAGGATAGTATTGGCCTGGTACCGATACCAGAAATTGGCTTGCATATTCGTATCGCGATAAACGTTGCCAACCCGGATCCTGTTTTAGATGGACGAATCTTACAACTACTTTATCCAATTACTCCGCGTATTAATGAGTTGGCAGAAAATGTGCAGGAAGCCTTCAGTGCTGTCAGATCATTAACCGTCTTACGTTTGCCGCTTAAATATAGCTTTATATTAACCCTTTCCCTTATTTTATTACTCAGTATATTAACCTCTATCTGGGCAGCATTTTTTGCAGCTCGCAGAATGGTGGCTCCTATATCAGATTTAGTAGAAGGTACGCGTGCTGTGGCAGCCGGTAATTATGAAAAACGTTTGCCGTTACCAGGTAAAGATGAACTCGGTTTCCTGGTCCGCTCTTTTAATGAGATGACACAAAAAATTTCACTTGCCCAGGATAATGCACGAGTTAGTCAGCAACAAGCTGAGGCACAACATAGCTACCTTGAAACCGTATTAGGAAACTTATCTTCCGGGGTTATTACTCTGGATGAACATAATTTTTTACAAACCAGTAATCATGCTGCCCACCAGATACTTAATGCTACACTCACCCCTTTTATAGGACACTTTCTTGATGATGCTATTGAGAATAACCATCATCTACAGCATTTTATCGATGCGATATACCCTCACATAGATGCAAAAGAAGAACAATGGCAGGAAGAGGTAACACTATATACTGGTGGTGGTAGAAAAATATTAATCTGCCGTGGCACCTCTTTGTCCTCATCAACCGAAAATACAAGTATAGAAAGCGGCAATATCATTGTATTTGATGATGTAACCGAACTGGTAAAAGCTCAACGTAATGCTGCCTGGGGTGAAGTTGCACGTCGTCTAGCCCACGAAATTAAAAACCCATTAACACCAATACAACTTTCGGCTGAACGAATACGCCACAAATATCTTGATAAAATGGATGAAAATGATGCTGATATTCTCGATCGATCAACCCATACCATAGTGCAACAAGTTGAAACATTAAAAGAAATGGTAAAAGCATTTTCTGACTATGCACGTATGCCAACTTTAAATCTGGATACTATCGATCTTAATAAAATTATTACAGAAGTGCTTGATTTATATCTCTCACCTAACAACGAGACACTATATTCCGTTACACTTGATACTAGTAATCCAACTATTGAAGCAGACATAGGTCGTTTACGGCAATTGCTGCATAACCTGATCAAAAATGCCTTAGAAGCAAACCAGGAAAATCATACTGAGTCACAACGTGAAACCAAGGAAGAAAAAATTTACATATCGACGCGTTGTGCAGAAGAGCATGCTTGTCGGTATGTTGAGCTAAAAATCACCGATACTGGACCTGGCATAGCCGATGAAATGTTTGATCAATTATTTGAACCTTACGTCACTACCAAGCCAAGAGGTAGTGGTCTTGGGCTTGCGATAGTTAAGAAAATAGTTGAAGAACATGGTGGAATGATTTTTGCCGAAAATGCAGATAATGGTGGGGCAAGCATTATAATAAGACTACCGGTTAAATCTGTTAGTGGACAATATGTCGATTTAAGTAAAGAAAAACATAAAAATGACGATGCAGCTGCTTAATACTATGGACAATAAACCTTCTCAATTTAATGCATCCACTATGCCTCATATACTGGTAGTCGATGATGAACCAGATATCCGACATCTGCTACAAGAAATACTTGAAGATGAAGGCTATGACGTAACAGTAGCTGAAAATGGTGAAACTGCACGACAGGCTTATAAACAGCAGCAACCCAGCCTGATATTTCTCGATATTTGGATGCCTGATGTTGATGGCATCACATTACTAAAAGAGTGGAGTGAAGATGGTAACTTGAACATGCCTGTTATCATGATGTCGGGACATGGTACGGTCGAGACTGCCGTCGAAGCAACCCGACTTGGTGCCTTTGACTTCATAGAAAAACCACTGTCTCTTGCCAAGCTGTTATTAACTGTTGATCAAGCGCTTGATTCTGAGAAAACAACACGTGAAACGCCTGCACATTCGCATCAGGGTCTCATCGTTTCTGAACCAGTTGGTCGTAGCTCGGTGATGCAACGTTTACGAGAACAAATTAAACGCATAGCAGAGCATGATAGCTGGGTTTTATTAAACGGAGAAGCAGGCAGCGGTATCTCTGTTGCTGCACATTATTTGCACTCAAATAGCCATCAACGAGATAAGAATTTTGTTGAGATTAATCTTTCATCTCTAAGTTATAGCACTGATGCTGAAGAAATTACCGGAAAATTATCCAATCAAACTTTAACTCAAGGTCTACTGGATAAAGTTCAGGGTGGAACATTATTTTTACGAAATATTGATGAAGCAGATGATGCCAGCCAAAATTTTTTATTAAGCCTGTTACAGTCTAACTCTTTTCAGCATATTGGTGACTCATCTACTCAAAATTTTAAGGCGCGAATAATCAGTTCTTCACATCAAAATCTTGAAAAACTGGTTGAAGAAAACAAGTTCAGAAAAGATCTTTTTTACTTAATTAACGTTGTCCCACTACATATACCTTCATTACGTGAACACCGTGAAGATATCCCTGACTTACTTAATTACTATACAAATATTCTGGTCAACCAGGAAAATTTACCCTACCGTCATTTTAGCCTTGCGGCACAAAATAGACTTCGGAACTACGAATGGTTAGGTAATATCCGGGAATTAACCAACCTGGTACAACGTTTACTTATTACTGCTGCAGGAAATGAAATTACTTTAGAAGACGTTGAATCTGCTATTGACCAAAAAGCACAAATTTCGACCCCTGAAGAAGGAATTTCTATTGCATATGATCTACCATTACGGGAAGCACGTGAACATTTTGAACGTGACTATTTAATCCATCAACTTATTAAAACTGGTGGTAGTATTGGTAATGTTGCAAAATTAATTGGCATGGAACGTACTCATCTATACCGTAAATTACGAGCTTTAAATATTGATCCAAAAAAAGTATTAACAGATAACTCTGAAAAATAAGAATAAAACACTAAATGAAAATTATAATATTAGGTGCAGGGCAGGTCGGTAGCTCGCTGGCTGAAAACCTCACCAATGAAGCCAACGATATCACGATCATCGATAAGGATGAGAAGACTTTGCTATCCCTGCAGGATAGACTCGATTTGCGTACCATTGCAGGCCATGCATCACATCCAGATATTTTACGATCTGCCGGTGCTGACGATGCCGATATGTTGATCGCGGTAACAGATAGCGATGAAACTAACATGGTCGCTTGCCAGGTTGCCTACACGATTTTTCATACACCAACTAAAATTGCACGTGTCAGAGCGTTAGGTTACCTCTCACATCAACAACTTTTTCAACAAGAAGCATTACCTGTTGATGTATTAATTAGTCCAGAACAACTCATTACTGAATATATACAAAGCCTGATCACACACCCAGGTGCTCTGCAAGTTCTTGATTTTGCTGATAAAAAAGTTCAGTTGGTTGGTGTGCGGGCCTATTACGGTGGCCCACTTGTTGGACATGAACTCAGTACGATTAAAAAACATATGCCCAATGTAGATATTCGTGTCGCCGCAATTTATCGACGTAACCGCGCTATTATACCCGAGGGGAATACTGTCATTGAGGCAGATGATGAAGTCTTCTTTGTTGCCACCCCTACTTGTATTCGTGCAACCATCAGTGAATTACGCCGTTTAGATAAACCTTATAAACGTATCATGATCGTAGGTGGCGGCAATATCGGTAAACGACTGGCGCAGTCTTTAGAAGATGATTACCAGGTTAAACTCATTGATCATAATACTGTTCGCGCACATGAATTAGCAAAAGAACTGGATAAAACCATTGTTCTAAATGGTGATGCTTCAGATGGTAGCCTGTTAACTGAAGAAAATATTGATAATACCGATATCTTTTGCTCAGTTACCAATGATGAAGAAGCCAATATATTATCGGCCATGCTTGCTAAAAGACTTGGCGCTCGCAAAGTAATGGCTCTCATTAATCGCGCAGCCTATGTGGATCTTATTCAAGGTGGTGACATTGATATCGCTATATCGCCCCAACAATCGACAATCAGCAGTTTATTGGCTCATGTTCGTCGTGGCGATGTGGTAAAAGTTCATTCGTTACGTCGCGGTGCAGCCGAGGCCATTGAAGCTATTGCTCATGGTGATAAAACGACATCTAAAGTCGTTGGGCGTGAAATTTGTGAATTAAAACTACCCTACGGTACAACCATTGGTGCAATTGTACGTGGTAATGAAGTCATCATTGCTCATCATAATACTGTTATAGAACCAGAAGATCATGTCATACTTTTCCTCATTGATAAAAAATATATTTCAGATGTTGAAAAACTCTTCCAGGTTGGCATTACTTTTATATAAAACTAAACACTATGCAATTTTTTGTAATACAACGTATTCTCGGCATACTACTCATGGTGTTCAGTTTTACCATGGTACCGCCGATGATTGTTTCGATCATATATCTTGATGGTGCATTCGAACCTTTTTTTAATGCATTCGCAGTTACCTTAATTACCGGTATCGTTGCCTGGTTACCAGTTAAAAATCATAAGAATGAATTACGTTTACGTGATGGTTTTTTAATTGTTGTTCTTTTTTGGACTGTATTAGCTTCATTCGGTGCTATCCCTTTTTTATTATCATCACAAATTGAGATCACTATTACAGATGCTTTCTTTGAATCTTTATCTGGGCTGACTACAACCGGTGCAACAGTAATAGAAGGACTCGATAAATTACCTAAATCCATCCTTTATTATCGGCAGCAACTACAATGGTTAGGCGGCATGGGTATTATCGTTCTAGCTGTTGCGATTATGCCGCTATTAGGTATTGGTGGTATGCAACTATATAAAGCTGAAACACCTGGACCAATGAAAGATACAAAGTTAACACCCCGTATCACAGAAACAGCAAAAGCGCTCTGGTACATTTATCTAGGCTTAACGATTACTTGTGCTATTGCGTATTACTTTGCTGGTATGAATGCTTTTGATGCTATTGGCCATAGCTTTTCAACCATTGCCATTGGTGGCTTTTCAACTCATGATGCAAGCATGGGATTTTTTAATGAAACACCCATGGTTGAACTGGTTGCTATTATTTTCATGTTACTTGCAGGTGTGAATTTTTCACTGCATTTTTTATCATGGCGCAGTCGCTCATTAAAAGCATATTTATTCGATTCAGAATTCAAAACGTATATTACTTTACTCTTTATCGTGTCTTTAATATCAGCGTTCTATTTATACTACACAGATTTCTTTATCGCACCGGAACGTGCTTTATTACATGGCATGTTCCAGGCAGTTTCTATCGGCACTACTACCGGCTTTACCACTTATGAATATCATAACTGGCCTGGCTTTCTACCAGTATTACTTTTGTTTACGAGTTTTATCGGTGCCTGTGCTGGTTCAACCGGTGGCGGTATGAAAATGATTCGTTTTTTACTCCTTATCAAACAAGGTATCCGGGAAATAAAACGACTGATTCATCCAAATGCGGTCTTTGTCATTAAAATTGGTGGGAAACCGTTATCTGATCGTATTATTCAGGCAGTATGGGGATTTTTCTCTGCCTATGTTGCAGCATTTAGCATTATCTTACTGGCTCTGATGTTAACCGGGCTTGACCAAATAAGTGCATTTTCAGCAACGGCGGCGGCCATGAATAACCTGGGACCAGGATTAAACGAAGTCGGATCAAACTATGCCAATATTAACGACTCGGCAAAATGGATTCTCAGTTTTGCTATGTTATTAGGACGTTTAGAAATATTTACCTTGCTAGTTTTACTTACACCCGCATTCTGGCAGAGGTAATGAATTTTCACACACGCTTATATCTTAGCATGTGTGCAATACATCGATTATAGATTTGATTTAATCCTTTCACATTCCAATACCGCTTGACGGCCAGTACTACTATTAACTTTGTTCAATTTAGTTCCACCAACTAAAAAACCCATTTTCATTTCTTGCCACACAAAATAATTTTTCTTGACTTTAGCATTTACTGTTACAGTATCTTTTACATCATCATCTGAATGTATTATGTATTTACCAGGCTTAACTTTTAACATGAAATATGACATTGGCCCTGTTGTTCCAATTAACTTGCCATTTACATGTATATTTTTAGATAATGCCCCACCTAAATATTCATTTCTATAAATATAAATATTTGCGTAATCTTTACTTGGCTTAAATAATTTTGCTTGTTGATCAAGTGATTTATCTACTAATGGTGATGTTGCTGCACAACCCGTCAATAATAAAACTGCTGAAAATAATACTATTAGAGATTTATTGATTTTTTTCATTATATTTTCCTTCTTTATAATTATTCAACTGTTACAGATTTTGCTAAATTCCTTGGTTGATCCACATCTGTTCCTTTTAATACAGCAACGTGATAGGCCAGCATTTGCAATGGAACTGAGAATATAATCGGTGAAATAGCAATATCTAGCGGTGCAACTTCGATCACTTTAATTCCATCTTCAGATTTTAAATTCGTGCCTTTATCAGCAAAAACATAAAGTCGTCCGCCACGTGCTTTTACTTCCTGCAAATTCGACTTCAATTTATCAATTAACTTATCATTGGGTGCTACCGCCACAATAGGAATATTATTATCAACCAGGGCAATTGGACCATGTTTTAATTCACCAGCAGGATAACCTTCCGCATGAATGTATGATATTTCTTTAAGCTTTAAAGCGCCTTCCATCGCAACCGGGTAATGCATGCCTCGGCCTAAAAATAAGGCATGATCTTTATCGGCAAAATCTTTTGCTAACTCTTTTATATCATCATTTAGTTTTAATACATCATCAATAATGCCGGGTAAATGCTTGAGTTGTGCAACAACTTTCGCTTCTGTTTCTGCATTTAATCCAAAACGACGCGCTAACACGGTGACTAATAATAAAATAGCGACTAACTGTGTTGTGAATGCTTTTGTCGAGGCAACACCAATCTCTGGCCCCGCACGTGTCATCATACTTAATTCTGACTCACGTACCAGCGAACTCTCCGGCACATTACATATAGCCAGGCTATGTTCAAAACCAATTTCTTTTGCTTTACGTAGCGCAGCTAATGTATCTGCCGTTTCACCTGACTGAGAAATTGTAATAACTAATGTATCAGGTAGTACTACCACTTTTCGATAACGGAACTCACTAGCAACTTCAACATTAACCGGCAAGCTTGTCACCGACTCAATGCCATATTTGGCAATTAGTCCTGCATGATAGCTGGTGCCACAGGCAATGATTTGTATCGATTTAATTTTATCAAAAATTTCTATTGCTTTTGGGCCAAAACTTGAATCTAATACTTTATCTTTACCTAAACGTCCTTCTAATGTTTCAGCAATCGCGCTTGGTTGCTCATAGATTTCTTTAAGCATATAGTGCGGATAATCACCTTTATCGACAGCTTCACTTGATAACTCACTCTTGTGTATAGGTCGCTCTACTTGCTCACCGTTTTCATTCACTACTTTCAAGTCAGATGCTTTTAATACCGCAAGATCACCTTCCTGCAATATAATAAACTGATCTGTTTCTGATAGTAGAGCGGACATGTCAGAAGCGATAAAATTTTCATCTTTGCCGATACCGATGACTAATGGGCTTCCTTTGCGTGCACATATTAACGTATCAGGCTCTGAGGTACTAACAACACCTAACGCGTATGCGCCCTCTAAGTCATTAATTGATTTTTTAACAGCTTCTTGTAATGAATTATCTTGATTTATATATTTCTGAATCTGGTGAACAATAACTTCTGTATCCGTATCAGAAGTAAAGGTAAAACCATCTTTTATTTGTTGTTCACGGAGCTCTTCGTGATTTTCAATGATGCCGTTATGAACTATTGCTACACAATTATTACAAACATGTGGATGAGCGTTGTTAGCGGTTGGTTCACCATGGGTTGCCCAGCGA